>JAUCCO010000027.1:0-29528 GCA_034676125.1 Bacteroidia bacterium | reverse complement strand
ACCTACCAAGACATCCAAAATCAAACCCTCCTCTTCGAAGAGGAGCTGGAGGAGATGTGAAAAACTCCTCCATAAAAAAAGCCCCAAACTTGCGAATGGGGCTTTCAAATAAATATGTTAGCTATTAAATACCTACATCATGTGTAATACTCTCTAGTATGTAAGGATGTTTGGTTGGATATAGATTAGCTTTAGTTAGGCCTTTTAATACAATGTATAAAAATGCACCTGCAAAAAGGCATAAGAAACCTACTTCCATTAAACCAACTCCTTGCGAAGGAACTTCAGTAATACCAACAGGATTCTCAACCGTTACTGCTGATGCCAAATTCATAGCACCTGGCATAACCATTAAGTACATATCATTCCAATGTCCTACTAAAATTAAAGCACCCATAACTGCACCAACGTTAAAACTACGCTTAGCACCTCTTCTCATAAACAAGAAGAATGGTAATACAAAGTTAAGTACAATATTAATATAGAAGCTAAATGCATAAGAACCATACATACGAGGGTAGTAATAGGCAACCTCTTCAGGAATGTTTGCATACCAAATTAATATAAACTGAGCTACCCACATATACGCCCAAAACATAGAAACGGCAAATACCCATTTACCTAAATCATGCATGTGCTCATCAGTAACTATTCCTTGTAAGTATCCATTTTTACGCAAATACCAAGTAAGTAAATAAGCAACCGTCATAGCACTTGTCCATGCAGATGCAAAGTTATAAATAGTAAAGATAGTAGAATACCAATGTGCATCAACACTCATGGTAATATCCCAGGCATACATACTAAATGTAAAACCAAATACAATCATAAATAATGCTGAAATACGGAAGGTCTTATCAAAAAAAGTTGTATCCGTTAATCCAGTAGAAAGTTGATCTTCTTGACGAGAGTATTTCTTAATCATGCTTGCGGCCCAAACCCAGAAAGCTGAAAATAAACCAACCCTAATTAAGAAGAAAGGTTTATTTAAATACCAAGTTTTCTTAGCTAATAAAGGATCTGCTTCCATAACGCCATCATGTGCCCAATGGTAAATACCACCATGAAAAACGTATAAACTTAAAAATACTACTAAAAATACAGCAATTGCCCCTAATGGCATAAATTCGCTAATTGCTTCAAATATTCTGCGTACTGCAACATACCAACCTGCGTTTGAAAGTTGGTTCATAACTAAAAAAATGATAGCTAAAGCAGATAGTGAGAAGAAGAAATAGCTATTAAACAATAAACTACCCAATAGGCGCTTTATTGGCAAATGGTGTAATTCTTCTGGAGAAAAATCTTTAATACTTGGGTGATAAGTAAAATATCCAATCACAGCTAAAAGCAAGCCCAAGCCCATTAGTATAAATGATAGGCGTTTTGCTTTATCTGTAAATACAAATTTTTCTTCTTTTAATTGAATGGCTGTTGTGTGTCCCATTGTGTTACAATTTTAAAATTAGTTATTTAGCAGTAACACCGCTTAAGTTATAAATATAATGAACTACTTGCCAGCGTTGCGTTGGACTTAAAGCTGAACCGTATGCACCCATCAAGTTTTTACCATGAGTAATGCTATAAAAAGCTTTACCAGGTGTAATTGTAGGAAGCCTATCGCCATAAGCTGGTACTTGCGGGTATTTACCATCTGCAACGATGGTACCTTTACCTAAACCATCATCTCCATGGCAAGGTGTACATTGTATGTTAAATAAACGTTTTCCTTCGGTTAGGTTATACTCAGTAGCTGCTAATGGATTTTTCCATGAAGAAGAAATCTCATAGCTTTCGTTACTTTTTGGCAAGTTATAAGTTGCATAATCTAATTGTCCACGTGCAACAGTACCTTTAACAGGCAAACGCATGTTTAAACCATTAGGGTTTATAGTATTGCTACCGTTCGCATCTGATGCATCATCAGTTGCTAATTGAGACATTGGCTCATAGGCAAATGATACGTACATATTAGGTGCGTATTCTAAACCTGGGTTATCGCCACCAGCAGTACATCCTACCATAAGTATGGTTGATGAAGCAACTGCTAATAATGTGTATATGGACTTTCTCATAGTTCGTTAATCCTTTCTCTTACTTCAAGCGCACCAGCATTTTCAAAAAAGCTAGATAACTCGGTTACATTTGTTTTGCCTTCATGTATATTTACTGCTATAACAAATCTGTCGTCTGTTACACGTAAATCTATTACATTGGTATTTCTTCCAAAAAACATTTTATTAACCACAAAGAAGCAAGCTACCATACCAAAAGCGGTAAATAAAATTGATAGCTCAAATGTGATAGGAATGTAAGTAGGAATATGTAAAAATGGCTTTCCACCAACCAACATTGGCCAGTCGAAATACGAAGTATAGCTTTGCAAAGTAACGGCAGAAACTAAACCTGTCATTCCAAAAATAAATGCAGCTATAGATAATCTTGAACGTTTAACACCTATTACTTTATCCAAATTATGAATAGCAAATGGGGTATAAACATCATGTACATCATAACCATTTTCAACCAAACTTTTGGTTACATTAAAGGTTGTATCTGGGTTATCATAAACCCCTAATAACATTTTACTATTATGCATGTGCTGTGTCTCCTTTCTCATGTGCATGTGAAACATGTTCGTCATGCGAGTGTGTAGGCATAATTGATTTTACTTCAGCCATATTAATGGTAGGTAAGTAACGAATAAATAAGAAGTATAAGGTAAAGAACAAACCAAACGAACCAAACAAAATCATAAACTCAATAAACGTAGGTGTATACATTGTCCAGCTTGATGGTAAGAAATCTCTATGTAATGAAGTTACGATAATTACAAAACGTTCGAACCACATACCTATATTAACAATAATTGACATGATGAAAATAAACCAAGGAGTAGAACGTGCCCACTTTGTCCAAAATACTTGTGGAGCAAGCAGGTTACAACTCATCATAATCCAATAACTCCACCAATACGGGCCAGAAGCACGATTGATAAATGCATATTGTTCGTATTCAACGCCTGAATATGCAGCAACAAAAAACTCAGTGATGTAAGCCAAACCAACCATTGTACCTGTTAGCATAACTACACGGCACATTGCATCTAAGTGACCCATGGTAATATATTCTTCTTGTTTAAGTACAACACGACCAATAACCAATAAAGTTAACACCATACCAAAACCAGAGAAAATAGCTCCAGCAACAAAGTAAGGTGGGAAGATTGTGGTATGCCAACCAGGAACCAAAGATGTAGCAAAGTCCATTGATACAATAGAGTGAACTGAAAATACTAACGGAGTAGAAATACCTGCTAAAATTAACGCAACCATTTCATAACGATGCCAAGTACGGGTTGAACCATTCCATCCCATTGAGAAAAAGTTATAAATAAATTTACGTACACCAGTTGCTCTATCGCGAGTTGTAGCAATATCTGGAATTAAACCAATGTACCAAAACACTAATGATACAGAGAAGTAAGTAGAAATTGCAAACACGTCCCAAACCAATGGTGAGTTAAAGTTAACCCATAATGAACCAAAAGCATTTGGTAATGGTATAGGGAAGTATGCTACCCACGGGCGACCCATGTGAGATACAATAAATGATGCGGCACAAATTACAGCAAAAATAGTCATTGCCTCAGCCGAACGGTTGATAGACATACGCCATTTTTGACGGAATAATAATAATACAGCAGAGATAAGTGTACCAGCATGACCGATACCCACCCAAAATACAAAGTTGGTAATATCAAAAGCCCAACCTACTGTTTTATTTAAGCCCCAAACTCCTAAACCTACTAAAAAAGTATAGGTAGTTGCAGTAAGCCATATACCTAGCACAATTGCCGAGATAGTAAAACCTATCCACCAGCCTTTTGATGCTTTATTTTCCATTGGACGTAAAATATCACGCGTTACATCTGCGTATGTTTTACCTCCGGTAACTAATGGTTCTCTTATTGGTGATTCGTATGACATGTGTTATGTTTTTTTAATTACCAGATTTTATTAATGTGATTGTTCTGTTTTTGCATGTGCATCATGTTTTGCTTCTTGATGACCTGCATGTTCGCTATTTCCTGCTATTGCTTCTTCTACATTTCTTATTTTAGTCATGTACGAAACAGATGGCTGAACGTTGTATTCTTCTAACAATACATAGCTACGTTCGTTATCAAATAATTTATGAATTTCGCTATTTTTATCGTTTACATCACCAAATATAATAGCATCTGCAGGGCAAGATTGTTGACAAGCTGTTTTTATATCACCGTCTTTTACCTTACGGTTTTCTAATTTAGCTTGTAATTTTCCTGACTGAATACGTTGAATACAGAATGAACATTTCTCCATAACTCCACGAGAACGAACTGTTACATCTGGGTTAATAACCATACGACCTAAATCATTGTTCATGTAAAAATCAAACTGATCATTTTCGCGGTATTTAAACCAGTTAAAACGTCTAACTTTATATGGACAGTTGTTTGCACAATAACGCGTACCAACACAACGGTTATAAGCCATTTGATTTAATCCTTCAGAACTATGTACGGTAGCTAATACCGGACAAACTGATTCGCAAGGAGCATGGTTACAATGTTGACATAACATTGGTTGGAAAGCTACTCTTACGTTTTCAAAATTAGTATCATCAGTAATTAAACCTTCATCAGAAGCTTTTAGCATGTTACCAGCTAATCCAGCTTCACGGGATAATTATTTACCATTTGCATCTTTAAAGCTATAGTAACGGTCGATACGAATCCAGTGCATTTCGCGACTGTCTAATATTTCTTTACGACCCACCACAGGGACATTGTTTTCTGCACTACAGCTAACTACACAACTTCCACAACCTGTGCAAGAGTTTAAGTCAACAGCCATTGCCCAACGGTGTCCTTTGCTATCATGCTCATCCCATAAAGTAATGATATGTGCATGTTTGTGATTGCCTGCTTTTGGATCTTTTATAAACTCATTTAAAGATGCTTCGCGAATTAAATCACGGCCTTCAATAGTATGATGTGTTTGTGTATGTGCTAAATCATAACCATCACCAGATTTTTCAACAGTTACATCAGCAGCAGTGTATACTAATGATGTACCATTAAAAGTAACTGTATGATATGCATTTTTACCAACATTTAAACCAACGCGACCACCAGCAGTACGGCCATAACCAACTGCTACAGAAATGGTATCACGGGCTTGACCAGGTTGAACTAACACTGGAATATTTTCTATTACACCACCTTTAGTTTTGATGGTAATAAGATCACCATCTTTAATGTTAAATTTATCAGCAGTAACTTTTCCAATTGCTGCGTAATTATCCCAACATACTTTAGATATTGGATCTGGTAATTCTTGCAACCAAGGGTTGTTTCCGTAACGACCATCGCCAATACCAATTTTGGTATATAAACTTAATTCTACTTTGTCTTTATTTGAAGTGTATGCTTGGTAAGCTGCATTTACTGCATCTTGAGGTAATACACTAGTGGTATAAGCTACAGGAGTTTTCATTGATGAAACAAATCCTGCATGTAAAGCTTTATTCCAACCAGCTTCTCCACCTAATCCAGTTACATAGTTATTTTTAAAGTATGTGTAATACTCTACAAAACTTCCCGACCAACGTAAGAAACTTTCTGATGCTTGACGGGTATTAAAAACTGGAGAAATTGTGGGTTGAATAAAACCAATATATCCTGCACGGGTTTCAACATCACCCCAAGATTCTAGGAAGTGACTATCTGGTGCTTGAAATTTACACAACTTAGTTGTTTCATCAATTACACTATTTGTACTTACCGAAACAGTTGCTTTTTTAATTCCTTCAACAAGTTTAGCAGAATTGTAATAGCTATAAACAGGGTTTGAGTTGAAGAAAATAACTGCATCAACAGCACCACTATTTAATTCACCAACAAATGCTTCAAATGCAGCATCGTTACCACCTTTTTGGTTGCTATAATTATCTAAATCTACAGTAGTACCAATATTACCTAAAATACTATTTAAAGCATTTACGATTAATTGATCGGCTACATTATTAGTTCCACAAACTACCAAAGAAGCGCCACGATTAGCCCATAATTCTTTAGCTGAATTTTCAATCATGTTAACTGCAAACTCAACATCACCAGGTGAAGATAATTTTGCAGCACCAGCTAATGCAGCTACTTTATTGTATAAGCTAATTAAAGCAACGCTTGTAGCGCTTGGCTTTAAAGGAATACGCACATCAGCATTAGAACCTGTTAATGATAAAATAGATTCAAATTGATAATGGCGACTCATGGTTTTAGCACCGTTGTTAGTAGAACCAACTTTACGGTTTTTAACCCATTGTTTTGTATACTCAACTGGAGAAATCCAAGTACCTAAAAAATCGGCACCAAAACTTACTATAATTTTAGCTTTATCAAATTGGTAACCTGGAATTACAGCTTTACCAAATGATTGACTATTGGCTTCGATTATTGCACTGTGCGAAACAGGCTCGTATACGATATGTTTAGTTTGAGGATATTTTGCAGTAAATTCAGCAATAGTTTTTTTAGTAGAAGGACTGCTAACTACACCAGAAACGATGCGAATACCTTTAGCAGCAGATAATCCTTTCATGATCTTACCGTCTAATGTATTCCAGTCTAGTGTATTTCCTTCTGCTTTTGGTCCTTGTAAACGCTCGCTATCATATAATTCTAATACCGAAGCATGATCAAGTGCACCTACTCCACCTTTAAATAAAGGTGATTCAGGATTACCTTCAATTTTAACAGGACGGCCTTCGCGTGTTTTAACCAATACGCTAATACCAGTTGCTGGATTTGTTGATGCATACCAGTTTGGAATACCAGGAGTAATATTCTCTGGACTAACTATATAGGGTATTGCATTTTTAATTGGTGCTTTGTTACAGGCTGCTAATGCTACAGCCGAAACACCAAATCCGAAGTACTTTAAAAAGTCGCGTCTGTTAGAAGTTAACCCACCGTCTTTATCAGTAAGTACATCTTCTAATGGAATACCTTCGGCAAATTCATTTTTTTTATTTTGAAGAAATTTAGGATCGTTGTTTAATTCCTCTAAACCTTTCCAGTATTTATTTTTATTTTCCATGGATGAATTTTTTCTTAATAAGATGATAAAACCTTCAAATTAATAATGGCACTTTCCACACTCTAAGCCACCAATATTAGCAACTGTAGCGTAAGATTTACCTTGTGCTTTTAGGTCATCATGTAACTTTTCGTAGTAATCGTTATTATCAACATCAACCTTAGCTTCACGGTGACAATTGATACACCAACCCATTTGCAAAGAACTTTGTTGGTAAACTACTTTCATAGTCTCAACAGCTCCGTGGCAACTTTGGCACTCTACCTGACCAGTTTTTACGTGTTGGGCATGGTTAAAGTATGCAAAGTCTGGTAAGTTGTGTATGCGAACCCATTTAATAGGTTTTTGCTTTTTGTTAGGGTCGTATGCTTTTTTATCGTTATCCCAGCCTACTGCTTCGTAAATTTTTGCAATTTCTGGAGATACTTGGCCATCATATTTAGCACTAGCAGTAACATGCATATGGCAATTCATACAAGTACTAGCTGAAGGAATAGTAGCTTGTTTGCCTTTATCTGCACCAGTATGGCAATACAAACAGTTAATTTTGTATTTACCTGCGTGTAACTCGTGACTATAATTAATAGGTTGTGTAGGAGCATAATCTTGTTGAACGCCTACCTCTCTATTTGCAAAATCAAAACCATACAAACCAGAGATAACTGTAAACCCTAGTATTACCACTATAGCACCTACAACTGGGTGCTTGGTGAATAATTTGTACTTCCAAGTGGTACGAACATCAACAACATCTTCTGCATTATAAGCGGCTTCTTCAGGAAACTTAGCGTTATAAATACCTTGTACAGTATTTTTTATACGGTACAATACAAATACTATCACAAGTAAAACTAACGCCATAATTGATAGCGCTATAAATGTGGTAGAACTGTAGAAAGAATCTTGCGCTGGCGCAGCAGCCTCGGTTCCGGTAGCACTAGCATCGCCAGCAGCAGGTGCCGCAGCAGCTTGTACAACAGGAGGAGTAGCAATGTACTCCAAAATTGATTTTACCTGAGCATCACTAAGATTTTCAAAAGAAGTCATAACCATTTCGTTATACTCTTTGTAAATCTTAACGGCTTTAGCATCTCCTGCTTTAACCAAAGATTGAGAGTTCTTGATCCATTTAGTTAACCAAGCCTCATCATACTTTTCGTTAACACCCTTTAACGCAGGACCAACAACTCTTTCATTCAACGCATGACACGCTGAACAGTTGGCGGTAAATAATTGTTCACCCTCAGCAACATCTGCTTTTGCGAATGATGCGCCTATCGCGAGGAGTGCAAATAAACTTGTAATTCTTAAAAATCTCATCGTAACAATCTGATTGTTCAAGGTTTAAATTGCTAGTGTAGACAATGGTTTCAACGCATTTACTCACTAGAAGTGGACGCAAATATATTCACAATATTGTAAAAAAATGGGTGTTTTTAAAAAAAACTAATTTAGATAATTTCTAAACAATAGATTGACGAGATATTTTAAGATTAAAGCAAAAAAAAACCATTGAAAATCAATGGCTTCTTGCGTTTGTAGGACAATAACGCTTAATGTAATTTTTTATTTATGATGCACTATTTGTTTGACGTTGGTAATCTAACGCCTCATATTTTGAATTTTTACTGAGGTATTCAGGAACGATGGTTTTCATTTTACCAACAACTAGCTCATCATTTTGTTGTGCGTATAAATCTAGGAGCTCATCAATTTCTGTGGCCACCTTTAAAAAGTCGTAAGTACGCACTGTAGCCACCATTATTTTAGGATGATAAGTAGGCAAAGTACTTTCTTGATCGGCCAATAATTCTTCCATTATTTTTTCACCTGGCCTAAGTCCGGTAAATACAATCTGAATATCTTGACCCAAAATCAACCCAGATAATTTAACCATTTTACGAGCTAAGTCAATTATCCTAACAGATTTGCCCATATCAAAAATATAAATCTCACCACCCTTACCCATGTTACCCGCTTCAAGTACCAATTGACAAGCCTCAGGAATAGTCATGAAAAAACGTGTAATATCGGGGTGTGTAACTGTTATTGGTCCACCTTCCTCTATCTGTTTTCTAAACTTAGGTATAACAGAGCCACTACTACCTAATACATTACCAAATCTTGTGGTAATAAACCTTGTTTTTGATGAACCAGTTTCAACCAAAAAGTTATTGAGTGATTGCACATAAATTTCGGCAATACGCTTTGATGCACCCATAACATTTGTAGGATTTACAGCTTTATCTGTAGAAACCATTACAAACTTTTTTACTTCATATTTAATTGCTAAATCGGCAATTGTACGTGTTCCATTAACATTGGTACGGATAGCTTCGCTGGCATTACTTTCCATTAAAGGCACATGTTTATATGCTGCCGCGTGATAAATAATATCAGGTTTGTAGATATTAAATATATTCTCCATACGCTCTTTACAGCATATATCACCTATAACAAGTTTTGCTACTTTTAAGTTTGCGGCTCCATTTAGTTCGTGTAAATTATTATCTAACTCATACAATCCAATTTCACTTTTATCAACCAAAATAAGCTGCTTTGGGCCAAATTGCATTAGCTGCCTAACTATTTCGCTACCTATTGAACCAGCAGCACCAGTAACCATAATTACTTTACTTTTTACTTGCTCGGCAATGGCTCCTTTATCTAAAACGATGGTATCTCGTTCAATTAAATCTTCAATCTTTACATTTTTTATTTGGTTGTAACTCAACTCACCATTAATCCACTTTTCTATTGGTGGTACATTTCTAACCGAAACATTATGTGTTAAACAAAGTTCAATTAATTCTTGCTTGCGGCTTTTGCCAATGTTATAGTCACTAATAATAATTTCTTGTATTTCGGATTTTTGTATGATGTTATCAAAGTCAACATACGGACTATGCACTTTAATACCATCAATATACTGCCCACTACGTTTAGGGTTATCATCAAAAAAAGCAACTACGCGTAATTGACCTCTAACATGTTGCTCAATTTTGCGTTTGGCAATAATGCCTGCTTCACCCGCACCAAATATGGCTATGTTACGTAAATTCTCTTCATCAGGTTTAGTAACGTGCATATAAACTACTTTAACCCCTAAACGAAATGCGCTCATCATTAATATGGTACCAATATAATCGATGATGATGATTGAAATAGGAATTAATACAATGCCATTACCGTTAATTTTTACGTATGCTATATTTATAACGATGATTAAAATGGTACTTAACGATACGGTGTAAAAAACCCTAAGTGCATCCTGCACACTTGTATGCCTTATAATACCAGCATACACCCTAAAATATATCATAAACAATACCCTAACACCAAGTACAAAAGGTAATGGCATTAAGTAATCATAAATAAACTTATCGTCTATAAAAAAGTTAAATCGTAATAATGTTGCAGCAATAAAAGAAATGGCACAAATAACCAAATCAATAAAAAAGATAACCCACCTGGGTATACTGTTTGTTGCTGGAAATAATTTCTTTAAAAAGTGCATTTGATTTTATTTGGGTTTTATGGTATACCGTTGCAAGGTAAAATAATTTTAGTCTTTTTTAATTTAATTACGAAATTATCTTAATTAAGGTTTTAAAAATCAGGCCTACATCTTTAAGTGGCTGGCTGTTATTTATGTATTGAAGGTTTAATTCCAATTTTTGGGGCATGATGTTATGAATGTAGAAGTCTTCGGGGTTTTCGGCTTGCGCCAATAATTCGTTTTCATTTATAAACTGAATGGATGCATAATCTGTTATTCCGGGTCTAATTGTGAGCACCTTAAGTTGATTAGGCGAATACAGCTGCACATATTTACGTACTTCTGGTCGTGGGCCAACCAAACTCATATCACCTTTTATAACATTAATTAACTGAGGTAATTCATCTAACTTAAATTTGCGCAGATAATACCCCACTTTTGTTATTCGAGGATCGCGCATACCCACAGTTAATTGCCCGCGAGATTCTGCATCTAAATACATGCTTCTAAACTTATACAGTTTAAAATCGGTGTTGTTTTTACCAACCCTGGTTTGAAGAAAAAACGCAGAACCTTTACTTTCTAATTTTATGGCAACCCATAACACTAAAAAAACAGGACTTAAAATAAGTATGCCTATTAAACTACAAACGATATCAAAAACACGCTTAAACAATTGATTTTATTTATTATTAATTAAAAATTTTATGCTGTTTTTAAAACTTCTCCTACTGATGACACTACTGCTTGAATAACTTGGTTTAGTTGCTCGGCAGTTAAATCAACCCAAACTGGTAACGATATTTCGTTTTGATATTGGGCTATCGTATTTGGGTAATTATTAATATCATATCCTTGTGCTACATAAAAACTCATTTTAGGCACCGGAATAAAATGTACATTTACACTTACTTGTTTTTCGAAAATTTTTGCAATAATAGCATCACGTTGTTCTTCGGTAACATCTTTTAATCGTAACGCATACACATGGTATGATGAGGTTTTATCTGCATTTTGATACTCGGGAATAATTGCCCAATTATATTTACTTAATGCTTGGGTATAGGCTTCGTAAATTTCTTTTCTACGTGGAAGTGTTTCACTATCATACCTGCTTAATTCAACCAAACCAATACTTGCCATAATATCAGTCATGTTCATTTTATAACCAGCCTCTACAATATCGTAGCGCCAATTACCAGGAATGGTTTTAGCCAATGCATCTTTATTTTGGCCATGAAGTGTTTTTACACATAAGTGTTTATACACTTCCTCATTATCAAATGGAGCAGGTAAATTTAAAGCTACTGCGCCACCTTCGGCAGTAGTAAGATTTTTTACGGCATGAAAGCTAAATACAGAAACATCTGTTAAGCTGCCAGCACGTTTACCTTTATAATATGCACCAAAACTATGTGCAGCATCACTTAAAATTAAAATACGGCCAAGTTGCTTTTGTTCATTACTTTTTGGGTTGAAGTGTGCAACTACTTCGGCACTACTAACTAAACTATTTAGTTCGGTATAATCACATGGGTAGCCCCCAAAATCAACTGGCATAATAACTTTGGTATTAGCAGTAATTGCTTTTTTTACTTCAGTTACATCAATATTAAAATCAGATTTTACATCAACAAAAACAGGTTTTGCGCCACAATGCATAACCACATTTGCTGTAGCACTATAGGTATATGCTGGTAAAATCACTTCATCTCCAGGGCCAACTCCAAACCAACGCAGCATTATTTCTAAACCAGCAGTAGCCGAGTTTAAACACAATGAAGCAGGATTGCCACAGTATGCAGAAATTTCTTTTTCGAAACGTTTGGTTTTAGGGCCAGTAGTTATCCAACCACTTTTTAAGGTGTCAACTACTTCATCAATTATTTTTTGATCAATGTGTGGAGGTGAAAATGGAATCATTTATAAAGAATTTTTGAAGTGCAAGTTTAGCTTTAAAAGTCTGATGTTACAAGTTTTGTGTTTAAAGGTACATAAACATGTATTTTAAATATTTAGTTGCTGATTTTAACCATATAACCAAAGTTAACACCACTAAACAAGTTTTTAAACCATGCTTTGCTATTTTTTTTTAGATTTGATTACTAATATATAGCCAAATGAAAACTATTTTTATACTACTGCTAGGGTTGGGAGGATTATTACCAATTACCTGCGGAGAAACCAAAACAACAACTAAAAAAGAAAAGAAATTAATGAATAGTAGTGTGGATAGTGCTGCGATAATTCAATTAATATCCTACTCTTAATTACATACTAAAATAACAACTTAAGAATTACATTATTGAAATCGATAGCTAAAAATAAATTGTATTGGGTTTGCCAATTTGGGGGTTGGTTTATATTTATTGCCATGGAACTTAGCAGTTACGTGCGCATTGATGGTTTTAAAAAAGAATTATTGGTTAATGCATTGGTTAATTTTATACTGGGCATTACCATTACACATTTGTACCGCTTGTTTGCCATAAAACAAGGTTGGTTAAATTACCCTTTATACAAAATAATACCAAGAGGAATTATATCTGTATTTGTGATGGTGAGTATATTAACCGCTATTAATATTCCGCTAGATAGATACACTTATCCGATATTTGAAGAGGCTGAAATAACCATTGGTTTTTTAACAGGATACTTTTTTAACCTAAGTAAATTTGTATTGCTATGGACGCTAACTTACCATCTTTTTCAATATTGGGAACGATCGCTATTGGCCGAAAAAGAAAAATATCAACTACAAGCTAGTGCTAAAGAAAATGCGTACCTAAATTTAAAAAATCAACTAAACCCACATTTTTTATTTAACAGCTTAAATAGCATAAGAACCTTGGTTGATATGGATCCTAAATTAGCTAAAAGTGCCATAAACCAATTAAGTAGTTTACTCAGAAATAGTATACATACTGGCAATCAAAAAACAATACCATTAAAAGTTGAGCTAGAAACGGTGAAAGATTACTTAGCCATAGAGCGCATTAGGTTTGATGAAAGATTGGTAGCAAAATTTGATATCGACCCTATTGTATTAGATTGTAACGTGCCACCAATGATGCTGCAAACATTGGTTGAAAATGCAGTTAAACATGGCATTTCGACACTAAAAAATGGAGGAGAAATATTGGTATCAGCCCAAAAAATAAATGCACAATTGGTATTAACCATTATAAATACAGGGCAATATAATCCTAAACTTAATCACCAAGGCGTGGGCATAGCAAATACCAACGAACGTTTAAAGATTTTGTATGATGAAAAAGCTGATTTAACGATTGAAAATAAAGACGCACAACAAGTAATAACAAAAATTATTTTACCATTATGAGCTTAACAGCAATTATAGTAGACGATGAACGATTGGCCCGCGAAGGCTTAAAGCAACTATTGGCAGAAACTGGAGAAATAGAATTAATAGGTGAAGCAAGTAATGCAGAAGAGGCAATTGATATGGTTGAAAAACTTAAACCACAATTGCTTTTTTTAGATATTGAAATGCCCGAAAAAAACGGATTTGATTTATTAGAAGAACTGATTGAAACACCCTATGTAATTTTTACAACTGCATATAACGAATTTGCCTTAAAAGCATTTGAAGTAAATGCAATGGATTATTTGCTTAAGCCTATAGAACTGCCAAGGTTAAGAGAGGCTATTGCGAGGGTAAAAAAACAAATAATTGAAATAGACCAACAGGATAAATCGACTAGAAACCTAACAGAAAACGACCAAGTATTTATAAGAGATGGAGACAAATGTTGGTTTGTAAAATTAACTGATATACGTGTGATAGAAAGTGCTGGAAATTATGCTAAAATACATTTTGATAAATACCAACCATTAATACATAAAACCCTTAATGCACTAGATGAACGCTTAAGTAAAAGTATGTTTTTTAGGGCAAATAGGCAGCAAATAATAAACTTACAATACATTGATAAGATAGAACCATTTTTTAATGCTGGATTTTTAATTTATTTAAAAGATGGAACAAAAATAGAAGTAAGCCGCAGGCAAGCCGTTAAGTTTAAAGAAATGATGAGTTTATAATTCAATGGCTTAGCGTAACTATTAAGACTGGAAAATGAAGAATAAAAAAAAATGGTAAATTAGCACCTTAAAATGGTGTAAGTGTTATACCAAATATTGTTTAATTTGCCTTTGTACAAAAAACGTGCGTATGATTATTAGAGCGACAAAAAAAGTATTATCTACCAATAAAATTAAACCCGAAGTAGTTGATGAAAAGGAAGTAAATACCTTAAACGAATGGTATGTTACGCTTGTTTCATCGGGGTTTGCGGGTAAATTATTTTTAGTGTTTGTACATCACAACAGTTTACTAACGGTAATTACCGAAGGTAAAAGTATCAAACAAAATTTTAAATCATTTAAAAGCCGTTTAAACAACTTGCTTCAGCGTTCATCTTTTCCTACTGCACTTATTAACCAACTTAATAATGCAGTGTTGAATATTGATGCCATTACCACCACAACCAACAGAGGTACTGTAGCGCGTTTAAACCAAATTGTAGATCAAATTAAATGGCGCTGCAATGATGCTGAAACTTATCAAGATATTGATTTAATAGTTGAAGAAAACTTATTATTGAAACAGTATTTTGGTTATAAAAAAACCATATTTACGCCAGCCAGATGGTGGAATAATTACATATTAGGTAACGACCCATTTGATCATTTTGATGATAAAAATGCAACTATTAAACAAAGTAAATTAAATAGTGATGGCCTAACACAGCAAGAAGAATGGCACATGGAAAACCAAATGCTTAAAATGGATTTGGAGCAACGTTTTGGCAAACCAATTGAATTAAACAAAAGTGATGACATGCCACAAATACCTGTGTTTATAGAAAACGAGTTTTTAAAACACATGAGCAACTTTGAAACTCAATTTAAAGATGCAAAAGAAACCACCATATTTGATTTACTTGGCAAACCAAAATTTAAACCTTTTACTGAAATAAGTGCTGCAAAGCTTAGACAAGAAACCACCCGTATTTTCAAATTACTGAGTAAAAATAACATCGAGATAGATTTTATTGCATCCTACTCTGATGAAACTATTTATAATTTTTTAACCACAGAATTGATGGAAAAAACTGTTCCTGATATTTCTATTCCGGGTTTTATAACGCACTTTATTTATGAAGAGTTTCATCCCAATCATCCCATATTAATTGAGGCGGCCATGCATTGGTTAACTGGTTTAATTTACAATCCAGATTTAAACAAACATTTAATACAACAACATTTACCGCAAAAAGAAATTGTATTAAACAACCAAAAATATAGTGTAGATGAGTTTAAAACAGCTATAAAAACATTTCAAATAACCAGTGATAATTTAAATGTTTTAAACTTTAGTTTATCAAGTTTAAAAATAGACGACAAGATAGAAACTGCTCTTGCCAGTGGATTTATTGAACTTAAAAATGAACTAAAAGGCAAACGAAGAATTAAGAAACCCATAACGGCTTTGTTTCGTAACACAGATGAATTTTGGCTTTTGGATGAAGTAGTTTTTGAGGATTTAAACTAATCTTTTTAGCTTGTAAATAATCTCTTCAAGCCCATTAATTTTTATTTCGTAAATAGTTTGTAATTGCATACCAAGCTTGCCTTGCGGAAACCCTTTGCGTGCAAACCATTCTAAATAACTTACAGGCAAATCTGCCAATAACTTACCAGCAAACCTACCAAAAGGCATTTTAGTAAGCACCAAACTTTTTAGTATTTCGGGATCAGGTTGCTGCACAGCTAAATTAATTATGCTAAACGAATTCCGTCAGCTTCAATTTTAATTTTTCTATCTCGGTATAAGTTACCTAAAGTCATTTTAAAGGTTTTTTTACTCATGCCAAATATTCGGTAAATATCATCGGGATTACTTTTATCGTGATAAGGTAAATAACCGTTGTGCTTGCGTAATTCACGCAATACCACATCACCTTCATCTTCTACACGCTGATAGCCTGGCTTGCCTATCATTATATCCAACTTATTGTCTTCTTTTATTTTTTTAACAAACCCTGTAAAAACATCACCTACAAACAAATCTTTAAATACTTCGTTGTAATGCAACAACCCAATGTGTTTTTGGTTTACTATAACTTGGTAACCCAATTCTGTGTCTTTATAAACAATACACTCTACAATTTGCTTTTCGTTTATGGTAAGTTCTTCATTACTTAACTCATCATGCAGTTTTTCTTTAGCAATTACTTTTCCGGTAGGTTCATCATAAATAATTTTAACCAAACAGTAATCGCCAGTAAGTAAATCATCTTCGTGTAAAGAGCGAGGCAACAATAAATCTTTAGGTAAACCCCAATCTAAAAACGCACCAGCCGGACTCATGTCAACTACTTTTAAAGTAACTAAATCGCCAACCTTACCTTTTGCTGTTTTTGTTGATGCACATAAAATTCCTGTAGAATCGTGGTACAAAAAAACCGTTAATTTATCGCCAACCAATAAACCACTATCCGCGTATTGTCTAGGTAAAAATGCCATTTGCGCATTGTTTTCTCCAAACCAATATCCATCGGCAGATTTTTCTAATATGGCAAGGTCGTAATAAAATCCAGGTTTCAACATTGGGCAAAGGTGCAAAAATTTAAGCAATATTAAGTACGTTTTTTATAGGTACTTAAACAAATGCAATACAATAAAAAAGCCGTTGGCACCAAATTAACCAACGGCTTTAACCAAATTTACCTATATATGAAAACTTATTTTTGTTGCACTTCTGTTTAATAAAATATTTTCAAAGTACTCCTGTTATTAATATTATCATACAAAGTTACAGCCTAGTGTTTTAAAGGTTTGTAACGTTTGTTACACAGTGATAATTTGTGGCATGTAGCATTTATAGTATCAATCTTTTGGATTGAATGACTTTTGAAACTTTACTTTTAAATGGGTTTAAAAGCAACAAGACCTTTATAGTGTTCAGTGTGTTTGAGCTGTTGGTGCACCATTGGAAAAAACTTACTGGAATTTGCCCTTTACATCTCGACATTTTCAATAACGTAAAAAACAATCCCACCACGAAGTTTTGTGGTGGGATTATTTTTACTGAGGAAATACATCTAAATGCACTGAAGGTGAATTACAGGATATATTTGATTCAACAACTTCTATCCATTCAGCTACTCCACCAACTTGCCAAATTACTTCAATTGTATCTGTTCCCTGTCCTGAATTTATGACCCCATTCCCCGAGATAGTCCATTCAATATCATTTCCTGAGTAAAAGTCAGATTTGCTATAATGTACAGGGACGTTAATAGGCGGGTTAGTCAATCCTACAATCATTCCTGACAATGGAGAAATTAAAACTTCTACAATAACAATGTTTGATTCGATTGAACAACTTCCATTTGTGGCTATGACCCGTATGTTTTTTGCACCATCTGTATCCCAAGTTATCCTTGCAACCCCCTCTGCTTGATAAATCAGTTGACCATTGTGCTCCCATGTATATGACGTAGCATGATCAAAGTTAATAATCTCAAATTCTAATTGCTGCCCCGTGCAAACCGTGTAACTATCTACCACCAAAATTGGATTAGGTTTTACTAAAACGGAAACACCTAATGAAGAGGATTCAACAACACATCCGCCATTTGATTCTTGAACCTTAATAATACCAGCACCCGCCTCATTCCAAATCACTCCAACTAAATGCGTTCCCTGTCCAGATATTATGGTACCGCCTTGAACTAACCAATTGTAATAGTTCCCCATTACTTCTGTAGTTTCATAGTACAATTCGGTATCGGTACAAACATTTACTGGTCCGTTAATAGCTGGTGCCGGAACCTGTTTAACTTGTACCTGTATCGACTGAGTGTAGCTCAATCCGGATGATGAATTTGTTTCCTTTAGATCAACTTGAAATACACCAATTGAAGTCCATACAATATTCACACTATCTGAAGTGCCAACAACACCATTGTCCTTTCTCCATTCTATAATGTTATCGGGGTTACTTTTAACGGCCTTAAATAATGTTGCTTGATTAATACACGTAATTCGTGTTCCTACAATTGAAGGTGAGGGAACAAATTCATGAACTGGATTAACCTGATTATCATCTAAACTGAAGAGCCCTGATTTATTTCTCGCAATAACTTTGAAAACATGACTGATTTTACTTGTTCCATCTGTAAATAACAAATTACCTACTGCAAAAGACAAATCATTCGTATTGGCAATATTTTCAATCTGATCAATGAGGTCCCAAGCACCATTATTATTTAACTTGTGTAAATAATAATTTCCCTTGTACATAACAGAATCAAATTCAATTGCAACATTTAATAACTGATTTGCACTATTTCCTGTGCAAGTACATTTTAAATCAGGAGAATTTGGATTAATATTATCCGGAAGTTGAACTCCAATTACATCTGTAGCCTCTGAAAAGTATATTTCTGTTTTAAATTCACTGTTCAGATCTTGTTCATCTAATCTTTGTTCAACTCGAACCTCTCTTAAACCCACTAGTCGATAAAAAATATCTTCCTCGGTTGGTGGCATTGCAATTGAGTTAAAATTATCAATGACTTCGTCTTGTGTCAAATCAAAATCTCCAACAACATCCATTGATAATAAATTTTTTGCAGATGCAGAATTAAATGATCTGTAAAGTCTGACATTTTTCACGCCTGTTATCTCCGGAAATGGCTGAATTGAATACTTCACACTTGGTTTCGTTTCCAACACTTTGTTTGCAAGTAATATCTCGTACTTTTCAATGATTGGCGCTTCAAACAATGAAGAATTTATCAAGTTAACCGGACCAACAATACCACTCCATGCACTCATTTTAAGGTTATCTGCCTGATGCATGAATGCATAAAAATATCTTGCATTAGAATTACCAGACAATGTATAATCCGTATATCTCAAACGTTCACCCGAAACATTAACTTTTGACATGAAAGGATATGGATCAAAATTTACATCATTAACAAGTAGTAAATTACCCGAATCATCTGTCAATACAGGTTTTTTATTTGATGTTAATCCGGAGTTACGTGTTTTAATGAATGAATAAATGCAGGGCTCAGGAGTAACAGGCAATAAGGTTGATTCTATTCTATTCTTCACTCTCTGAACAATCTTAATTGCTGTTCCCTGAGATTCGCCCTCGTAAAGTGTTGGTAACGGAAGTGCGTAACCGTTATACTCTTTAAATGCATCATTGTTATTATTTAATACACCGGCTACCAGCTCTTCAAATCTTGTATCTTCAGCGTTGTTAACTTCAATATCCTTTAAGTTTTCAAGCACAGTAGCCAAGGTATTAGCATCATAAAGCGCACTAAGTATAGCACTATCGGTGGTTCTGTAAAACGCGGTTGCAAAGGGTTTTTCGACACCTAAAGGTACTTCAATTGAATAGGATGCTTTACCAAATGAATCGGGCCTGGTTGCAAACTTAGTATTAACAACAAAATTACCCGGTGCTAAAGGTTGTTTTTCACGGGCAGCCAAAAGGGTTACCGGTGTTGAGAATGGTGCAAGAAACGGATCAGTAACGTAATAATCATTATCAAAATCATATGATTTTGCAGCAAGCCATGTTTTCTTTAAATCACTCCCTAATCCGGGCTCAATGTTTTCGGAGTAAAAATCACCTTCTGATGATAAATAAATTCTGTAGCCCGGATGAAAGTTAATAAAATTTACCCCTGAAGTTTTTATTGGGTCAGAAGCATCTGCGTTTACATCATGGGCTAATAAGGTAAGACTAGAAGTTCCAAATCCACTGATTGAAAAAACACGCAACTCCCGTATTTTACCTGAGGTTGTTTTTAGACGGACCGATCCCTCATGATAATTAACATTATTTCCGTTATTACCCGGTGGTACAAGACTCAAGTTATAAGATAATGTTATTTCATACAAATCATCCATTCCTGTAACTTCATCATCTAACTTTGTTACCGAGCCTGTCTCTTTAAATATACCACCAACAACTTGTGTGAGTACCTTGTTATCGCTATCAATAAATTCTTCGGTGTGGGGGTTTGAGTTAGCATCAACAAAATTTGTTATAACTACTTTGTTTGATGGGCTATCCAACTTATACCAATCGTCTTGGGAAGTTATATTTGCCCTAACACTAAAATACTCATTTAACTGAGGTAATAGTTGTTGCTGTTTAGCTCTATATTCAATTCCGTCCGTAAGCTCATTAGACTCTTGAATCAATTTTGGGGATATGGGTGGCTCAATTACACACTCCAAATATCCCTGTGCATTAGCACTACATGATATTATTTTGAAAGCACGCGATTGTGTTTTTAACTCGCATCCTACCATTTTTTGCGGATAGGCAACAATTGGTTCCATAAAGGATCCATCTGTACTAATAAGTTTTATTTTATCTGTAGTTACCAAATAATTACCCGTTCCACTCACTTCGGTTAATAAACTAATTTTCCCCTTTACAATTTCGGGTAAATCACTTCTAAAATAAAAATGAACTTCTTTAGCAAACGAATAATTTCCATTCTGATACCCATTCCAATCAAAAGTAACACGTGTTAAATTAGGATCAGGTATCTCAGGAGTGGCGTTGATTCTTTGTTCTAACTCATTTTGCTCTGCAATTGACGTAAACACAACCGGGTCTTCGCGTTGGATATAATGTGCTTGTAAATTAATAGGTGGTTTTATGTTTTTGTTTACAAATGTTGTTTCTAAAGATTCTTCGGTACTGATAGTTGAGGCCCTTGAAAACCAATTTACACCATATAGCGCATACTTGTGCATTCCATACTCAGTTTCGAGGTGCGTATATATTGGGTTTGAATTATCAAGTACCAAAATTGTTTCATCAATCTCGCTACCGCCTTTAAAATCCTTATACTCTGTTCCTGTAGTGTATACCTTATCATGAGCCACATTTGGTAGCTCTTTATCGGGATTCAAGTTCAATAAACCATACTCTATTCCTAACGAGAATGGTTTGGTTTTTTCTCCACCAAGGTTAAAAGATCTTCTGGAGTTAAATTATGAGCCACCTCATATGGCAACATGTTTCTGTTTACATTTACCAGCCTGTTTGCCTCAAAGTAACTGTATCCATTTTCGTCAATAACCTCAGTTGATAACGACTGTCCGTTATGTGTAAAACTTGCCAAAGAGGGAACAAAAGGTAAACGGAAATCGTCTGTATTTGTTGGCAGTGTTAAATAAATGTGTTCTAAAAATCCAATATTAATGTCTATACCTTGTGCTGAAGGAGCCTTGTAATAGGCCATATAAACATAACTATCTCCTGTCCCGGCACTATCTAAATCAATTGTGGCTAATCCCAACATTCTTGCTACATGAAAATCAAGAGACTGAAGTTTAAGCAAATTTAAAAAACTTAACACAGGCTCTGTTGTACCGATTGCTTTAAGATTGTCGCTATCTTTACTCAAATCTAAGTAATTTTCAACTTGCAGTTTAAATCCTTCAGTAGAGTCCGACCACTTATCTATGTAGTTATCAACTTTAACTTTTGCATCATTGTTATATTTGGGCCAATTATCATCAATGGCATATGCATCTGATTCTCCTTTAAGTCGTTTTTCTACTAAAGTATCATCTAATGATAAAGCATACTGTCCCAGATAGGTCCAATTTCTTCTTGGATTGTACAAGAAATCATCATAAAGTTCGAATTTAATTGATTCAACTTTGGTAAGTAGTGCTTTAACCTGAATTTTTTGAATACTTTCCGTGAAAAATTTCTTGTTAGTTGAATCTTGCTTTATAATAGGCTGTTTTAAATTGTATTTAACATTTGGATCCGCTCCCTCAAATGCAGTTAATAAAACCACATCTGTTGCCATTGAATTAACATCAGGCGTCAGTGTAAAACTTACACTAAATGCCTTTAGAATATCACCTTTAAATCCATTTGTATCCTGCTCATAAACGGCAATGCTAAACACTTCATCATACACATCAATAAAATCTTTAAGACTGGAGCAATCATATGTTTCAGTTGATGATTGATATGTTAAAATGTTGGATGCATTTGATAAGTAGTTATTACGGATTAGCTCAAAAACCACAACCCTATTATTAATGGTAAACTCAAATTCATCTTTATTGGCATTTAACTGCGTTATTTTAATACCCAATAATTGTTGATCGAAGTTTAAATTAAAGTAACTGGGGTTGTCATACTTAACCCGATATATTTTCACAAAATCATTATCGTTATTGCTATAACCAACCGTAGTTTTGTAGGGGTTGGTGTTACCATTTATTAACTCGTTATAACCATACCCGCCCTTAGGAAGATGATGATTACCCAAGTCGCCATTTAAACTCCATCTTAATAATACACCCGCTGTAACACCATCATTCTCATCACTACCAGAGGCTTGAACATATAAGGCCGGAGATTGAACAACATGTTCTGATCTTTTTTCAGGCCATAAAAAACCTGTTGGGTCACAATATTGCGAAGGAGCATTTTGATTAAAGATGTTATGCAAGTCGTAGACATATCTTTTAAGCTCTAACAACTCTGCATCAGTTAAACCACTTGGATTGTTTTTGATTACATTTAACCAATAAGAAATTTGTTGTAGCTTTATGCAAAATTGTTCACTAATACTAAATGCATCTTCAACAACATTGGTTAGAGCATTATTACCAGTATAGGCAGTACGACTTGGTAAACTTAATAAATAAAGATAATCATTTAACTGATCAATTTTATTGTAAATTAATTGTTTAGTTTCTTGCCCAACACTAATATCATTAAGATACTTACAAATACACTCGGCATTATCAATTACCTCATTAATCTTACCTAAATCTGTTGATAGATGTATGCAGTATTTTATGGTTAATTTACCACTAAATTCACCTTCACTGCTCGAAACATACACTACCAGCTCATAAGGTTGCTTTCCCGATTCATCGGTTATAATTAGGTTAAACTCAAATGCTAACTCACCAATTAATTCGTTACTATTTTTATCATAAATACGATAGGTTAGTGGTATTACCCCCATATCAGTTCCATCTGTTGGGTTGATAATAGAATACAAGAGGTACTTTTCTCTTAACAATAATCCGGGTAATATTTTTATATCTCTGCTGTGTAATAATGTCTCGTCCGAGTCATACACATCCAATCTCATTTCACTTGTTATAAAATCGCCTTCATAAGCAATCGAGCTCACTGTGGCATCTGTTGTAGGTCTAGACATTTGTTTAGAGCTGTATTAATTTGGTTGATGTAATTGTATTGGTATTAGTTTCAGGGTTAAACTCGTATATATTGAGTCTGAGTTTGTAACCCGCATTTAGTGTGTTTGTTGATATAAATACAGATGTGCAATCTTTGGCAAAAATTAATTTGCTTGCTATTACATTATTGCTGCTATCTAGCAACTCAATTGACGGACTGTTTTCTGTTGATCCGTAAAGGTAAATCTCCTCCATAAGAGGGTCTATTAATGGCTCATCGCTTCTTAACAGCAACCCTATTATTGAATTGTTTGTTGCATTGTTCAGCCTTATAACTTCTGTTGTTAATGGCTTATTTAATTGTTTTAGCTCAGGTATAACCACATCACGCAATAACTCAAACTTGGTATTATAACTTGGCAGAAGTTGCTTTAAACCTGCCGATAACTCTGGCAAATTAGCACTTGGCGTAAATGCAATTCCACGCATACTATTCATTAAGTCTGCCAAATACTGTTGTTGCGTGGTATTTAAATTAACTTGAGTTACATAAAACGCTTTTTGGCTTTCGCTCAAATTGTAAGTATTTAATTGCTCATCAATACTTAAATACTTTGATGTTTTAAATGTAAGTGTATGTACTTTTTGCTCAACAGCATTTCCATTGGTTTGCAATACTGCATACAAATTCATTTCGTAAATTTTTTCAGGTTTTAGTTGTTGGTTTAATGTAAACTCTGCCTGATAACTTAATCGCGTTATTGTGCCTCCTGTTGTAACACAATTAAAACCTTCGCTAATCAATTTATTCCACAATGCCACACTTGGTGTTTCTTTCAGCCTACTGCTTACATTCCATCCCAATGTTGATGGAACTTCAAGCTTGGTTTCAGGATCGATAATGCTACACTTTAAGGAATAATTGCTAGCCGGCATACCATTTAAAGTTGGCCAATTTGCAAACAACAACTTTGCGTACCCGGTTAAGTAGTAAAGTTTAATTGAAGGATTATTTCTATACAATGGTTTTACATATATCAAATTGCCATCTGCATCAGGTCGCGTTACCTCTTTGTCTATATAGTATTTTAAATGTGCAAGTTTAACTTCGTCAGTTGACTGATTGACAAATTTGCTGTGGGTTTTAAATACTTCTGATTGACTGCTGTAATCTTCTTTATATTGATGTATAAAACCAACAGGACCTTTGGTTCTGAACAACACATGATATGTTTGATTGTGCGAAGTGCTTTCATTTATTTGATGTCTACCAGTAATTTCAATGGCATATTTGGTATCCGGACGCCATATGGGTTGAACAGACTTTTTCAACCCATCCTCCACACTTTTAATCTCATTTTGCAAATCAATGGTACTTGGAATAGTTGTTTGATACAACACATCCTCATAAGTTTGATAGCTGATTTCTTGTAAGAATATATCCTTGGGTTTATTTATTCTGAAATTAGTAAAATCAGTTACAGGTATTGCATCAGCTACTTTTACACTGTCAATCCATACATTTAGCGTTAGTGAGTTTGGATCATAATCAAAGGTAACATACCGAGGATTACCATCAGTCAAAACATAATCATTGCAACGATAAGTATACTTCTCTCCGTAAACGATGTCAACATGTAAGCGCTCGTCTAATAAATACATCGTAAAACCAAATTCGTATGCATCAGGCCAATGCACTCGCAATCGTTTATCTACTATTATCCGTTTACTCTTTGTTGTATCGCTAGTTTTAATAAGAGCCCTTACCATAACTCGATTAGCAGATGCAATTTTCTTGTATTGACTTCCCGGAACACCATACAGCTCCCACATTTCTGGAGTTATAATTGACTCAATTGTTCCGGGCAAGTAATAAGCCGGATAACCATCATAATTAGGATCTGTTGTAAATATATTTGCCGGTACCCTAACCCCATGACCAACGGCATTAAACGTATAATAAGAAGTTCCCCAAATCGACTCTTTGCCCCCTGAGCCTCTTAAAGTACCAACTAAAGAGTTTGTGTGTATTCCTTGTGAATTATCACCACCTGTTGCTTGAACACTATCATACGTGAAATTATTGGGAACAGACTGGCTAACTAGTGCCGAATTAGCAACTGTATTATCTAATTTCCAATACCCTATTTTTGTAAGTGTGTCTCCTCCATATTGGTTAAAAGGTACACGTCCCCAAATTTCCACCTCGCCTATAGTTCCATTAAAAACCTCTTGCTGATTAAAGCAGTTGCTACCAATTGTCATTATACCAGTTGCCGATGGACTGCTAGATGCACTATTAAAGCACGTAATTAACACCTTATCAAACACTACTCCCGATGGTGCTGTGTAGCTTAATAAAGTTGAGTCATAACTATTATCATTAGGCACAAAAAACTTACGGGCAACCTGCACATACCCATATTCTGGATATCCATTAGTATCGGTTCCGGTTTGAGTTTTTCTATAAAACTTAGCGAGCAACATGGTATGCCTATCTTCTGCTAACCTTGGTTTGTGCAAATATGAAGCAGATGCTGTTGATGTGTAACTTTCTAATGTGTCAAAAGCTACCTTTAACGAAATGGTAGATAATGAGTTATCAAAATAAAGTTCAATACCTTGTTGGGTATTTACTTTAAGGCCTTGTTGCATACCATTATATCCATCGGTTTTACTAACTACCTCTGCTGATGCATCTTTAACAACAAATGATGTATTGTCATCTAAAACTGAAACTGTATTTTTAGGCAAGAGTATACCCACTGATTTATTTTCCCAATTTATCACCTTGTTCAAGCTACCAATTTTGGTACAAAACATGGTTTTAGCATCAACATTGCTATATTCTAGTTTAACACTACCCGGTGATGTTTGATTTACATAGTTAAACATATCCTGAGCAAGGATGCGCAGTTTATTAGGCTTTTTGCTACCCGGCAATACTTGCTGTATACTAGCATTTGGCAAAGCCAATAATTGTGCAAGCGTTAATGGCAATTTACCTGTTGTGCTGTCGCCTGCATTAGCCAATAAATTAAGGTGGCCTGCCACGTTATCCCAAATACCATAATTAGCCCAAGTATTGGTTTGCGGGTTAAACGATTTAACTACAATTTTATCTACAATAAAACCATGCATAACCCTATTGCTGTATGATTTTGCTGGTGGTGAGTAAAAATAGTAATCACTTCCAAACACATTACCATTTACCTTAATATTTGAATCTACGCCAAGATTATATTTAGGTGTTTGTGCAAAGTCAATATCAATATAACTGTCCATCGGAACGGTACAGTTATCCCAATTTACATTACTTAAATTAATTTGATTTTCTTGTAACAATACAGGGAAACTTTCTTGCGTATGCATACTAAATGCATTAACCGGGATTGATTTACTGGCATCTAATAATGGTATTGGTGATAAATCAGGAGTAGAACGATTGGCGCGTTTCCATTCCATATTAACAGATAACCTTATGTCATCAAATGGCCAAGGTAACCCAATGCTAACCTCAAACGAACCTTTTATAATAAATGGTTTAGGCCCTTCGGCTGCCAACATGGTACGTACACCTAACCCAATTCCAAATTTATATACACGCACATAGGCCTCGCCAGATACCTCCATGAAACCACCCATTTGGAATGGCTTAAAGCTAATTTGTCCGCCAGCTGCCATGCATAAATTGGCACCTACCTTCAACGGACCGGCCGATATATTTACACCCATTGATGCGCCTGCGCCTGCCTTTATACCTTTAGCAGATATCATTAAGTAGGCATATGCATCAATTAAATCAAACAACCGCGCACGCATGCGCTCCTCTACCGGTAAATCTTTACCAAAGTTTACATACCATGCCGATGAATCTTTGTAGAAAAACGCCATTTGCGATAACCCTTGCATGTTAATTACCGCACCTGCATCTTCTCCTTCGGCAGGCGCCAAGTAATTTACACCCATGCCCGATGAAATTGATTCTTCATCAATGGCCATAAACGAAACAAAAGGAGGATCTTGAGGATCGTTTAATCCCAAGCGTTTTTTAAGTACAGCCGTTTGCCCTTGTAACAACAACAGCTTTGGTAAACCCAACATCACAAATACTTTTGAGTTTAAGGCATAACCACTATCGCCAATGGTGCCTATAGTTGTACCCGCTCCTAAGTTAAAACCGGTATCTCCAATAAATTTGTTACCATCAATATGTATACCTTCTCTTGGGTCTTTACGCTTGTAATACTTCCACCAAGTTTCATCTTCCTCGCGGTTTACATGGTAGTTATTACCAATTAATCCCCTAAATCCGTATAGGCCCAAACCGGTTGGACCTAATGGTATTGGCACACTTAACTCTAATCCTAAATCAACAATAAAGCTTGGTATGCTTGGTGTCATTTTCATGGCCGCACCGGCCGAAATACCCAAGTCGTTTAATGTTATTGATATGCCTCCTCCGTACTCTGTTGGTGCATTTGGTGCATCGCTGGTATTGCGCACCGATAAAAAACCGTCTATTAATACCCGTGCCTGTTCTGGTGTGGCATTAGCCGGTATTTTTATACTTACCCTAATTGATTCTACTCGTAAGAAAATATCGATGCTGCCACCATCTATAGAAAAATATAATTTAACACCATTGGCTTGTCCGTTAAAGCCACCTACACCACTGTTTACATTACCATCAAAACTAATAACACCATATTTACGTGTGCCTAATTTTGATACGGTGTACGATAAACCATGAACACCAATTTCTACTACGCCTAATTTTAAATTAAACGGAGGTACAGGTATGGAACCTAATTTAAAATCAATATCACCATCATCGTAAATAATTAACTTTTCGATGGCAATATTTTTAGGCAATAAATCGCCTAAACCTGCAATGTCATTTTTAAACGATAATACACCCGATAGCCCAAGTGCTTTTCGGTTATTTATTTCTTCGTAAGCTATTGTTTCAATATTAAAATTAAAAACATCAAAACAACTTATGGTAAGTGGATTGGTTTTAAAATTACCTGTAACTTTAAAATTATCGCTGTCTTTTATAAATACATTTACATCAGCATACACTGCGCTACCTCCATTGCTTAAAGCCGGTATCTTAAGTTTGGCCGCAATGGTAGAGCTTAACAACTTATTCATGTGAAAGTTAAGCCCAACATCAGTTATGGCAATTTCAAAGTTGCCAATTTTAAATGGTATGGCCCCTGCCACATTGGTTTCTAAACCCACTATACCCGAAAAACCTCCGGTGCCTGCCAATATATTTTTACCTACTATTTTACGTAATGCGTTAGTGCCGGGTATGGTTGATGTGGTGGCTTTGGTAAAACTTGAAGGTAAAATAATTTCAGCTTCTCCCATAAATACACCCACAAAGTCGTTGGGTCTTCCATCTGCTGTTGCTTCGGGTATGTTGGTTTGCGTACTTACATCAATTTTTACATTTTCAAAGTTGATGATAAAACCTGTGTTGCCAATTTGCGCAGGCAAGTTGGTACTAAGTGTAATATCTTTTGAATAACCTAAACCTGTATCGCTATCTACATAAAATAAGGCCTCACCCATATTAAGTAACACCTTAGGGCTACCCGTGGCATCGGCCGGTATTACACTGT
>JAUCCO010000026.1:0-30353 GCA_034676125.1 Bacteroidia bacterium | reverse complement strand
TATCATGTTTTCAGCTTGTTGAAAATACAAGAAAAGTGAGACGGACAAGTCAGGAGTATTCGGCTTTTTTGTTGATATTTACCAATAGTCCTTCACCTAATTTATTGTACTTTTACCACGTGAATTATTTAGATCAATTAAACGAACCGCAGCGTGCGGCAGTTCAGCAAATAGATGGGCCTGTGATGATTGTAGCTGGTGCTGGTTCTGGAAAAACAAGGGTACTTACTTATCGCATTGCATATATGTTGCAACAAGGGGTTGATGCGTTTAATATTTTAGCATTAACTTTTACCAACAAAGCCAGTAAAGAAATGCGTCAACGTATAGTAAGTGTTGTTGGGGCTGAGGCTAAAAATCTTTGGATGGGAACTTTTCACAGTATTTTTGCGCGTATTTTACGTATTGAAAGTGAAAGAATTGGTTACCCACGTAACTTTACTATTTATGATACTGACGATGCCAAAAGCTTAATAAAATCCTTAGTAGCGGAGTTAAAGCTGGATGATAAAATGTATAAACCAGCTCAGATTTTAGGAAGAATATCTGCCGCAAAAAATGCACTGATAAAAGCCGCAGCCTACAATAGCGATTTAGAAAACGCATCGTTTGATGAAAGTACCGGACGACCAAAGTTTGGTGCAATTTATACCATGTACGAACAAAGGTGTTACCGCGCTGGTGCAATGGATTTTGATGATTTGTTGATGAAAACCCATGAGTTGTTGCATAATAATCCTGAGGTTTTAAATAAGTATCAACACATGTTTAAATACATTATGGTTGATGAGTTTCAGGATACCAATCATGCCCAATATTCTATTATCAGGATGTTAGCCAATGTGTATCAAAATGTAGCAGTAGTGGGCGATGATGCCCAAAGTATTTATGCATTTAGGGGTGCCACCATCAAAAATATTTTAAACTTTCATAAAGATTTTCCAGATACCAAAGTATTTAAATTAGAAGAGAATTACCGCAGTACCAAAACCATAGTAAATGCCGCAAATTCTATCATCAAACAAAATAAAGAACAGATAGAAAAAAAGGTATTTACACAAAATGAGTTAGGCGATCGCATTAGGGTTTTTAGGGCTTTAACTGATAATGAAGAAGGCAAAATGGTGGCTTCGGCAATTTTTCAGGATAAAATGAATGAGCATTTAAACAATAAAGATTTTGCCATTTTATACCGTACCAATGCTCAAAGTCGTAGTTTAGAAGAAGCACTTCGTAAAATGAATATTCCATATAAAATTTATGGAGGATTATCATTTTATCACCGCAAAGAAATTAAAGATTTATTGGCTTATTTCAGGCTAACCATCAACCCAAGTGATGAGGAGGCTTTAAAGCGTGTGATAAATTATCCTACTCGTGGTATTGGAAAAACAACATTAGAGCAGTTGGCAATTTTAGCTGCATCGCAAAATAAAACTTGGTTTGAGATAATGGAAAACGCCCATTATTTTGGGTTGAAATCGGCTAACCTATTAACTGATTTTGTGATGATGATTCGCAGTTTCCAAGTAATGATTGATAAGCCAGCTTATGAAGTGGCTATGCATATTGCCAAACATACTACTTTATTAAAATCGTTGTATGATGATAAGACTGTTGAAGGCATTGCACGATACGAAAACATTGAGGAATTGCTAAATGGTATTAAAGAGTTTAGTATTGAAGAAGTAGCCGATGATGATGCTGTTTTACGTGGAAATACCTTGCCAGATTATATGCAAGATATTGCTCTTTTAACTGATGCAGATAGAGGCGATGAAGAAGACAATGACAAAGTGGTAATGATGACTATTCATGGTAGCAAAGGATTGGAGTTTAAAAATGTACATATCGTAGGGTTAGAAGAAAATTTATTTCCATCGCAATTAAGTTTACATAGCCGCCAAGAGTTAGAAGAAGAAAGACGCTTGTTTTATGTTGCATTAACCCGTGCCGAGAAAAAATTAACCTTGTCGTTTGCTACATCAAGGTTTAAATTTGGCTCGATGTTAAATTGTGAGCCTAGTAGATTTTTACAAGAAATAGATCCACAGTATTTAATTGTAGAAGGTATAAACAACAATACACCTCAACCATCAGAACAGCGCAAACCTTATCAGATGAGTAGTTATACTAAAAAAACTACTTCAACCAAAACAGCTCCTGAGCAGCCTGCTGTTAATATACCCAAAAACTTTAAACCCATTAATAAGGCGGTAAGTCAAACCCAATCGGTTGACCCAGATTTTATTGGTGATGATACTTCGTTATTGGCATTGGGCATGAATGTAGAACACCAACGTTTTGGCAAAGGTGTGGTAGTTGCTGTAGAAGGTGCAGGCGATAACCGCAAAGCACAAATAAACTTTGGCAATCAAGGGTTAAAAATGTTGGTGCTTAAATTTGCCAAATTAAAAATTAAGGCATAGCCTAAAAATGGCCTGTACTAAAAAACACAAGCCAAAAACTAAACAGAAAGAAAATGAATTTTAAAGACTTAAACATTAACAATCCGCTACTAAAAGCACTCGAAGATTTGGAGTACATACATCCAACACCTGTGCAAGTAGAGTCGTATCCGGTTATCATGTCGGGACGTGATGTGGTTGGTATTGCACAAACAGGTACAGGTAAAACTTTTGCCTATTTATTACCTATTTTAAGGCAATTAAAATTTTCTGAACAACGTCATCCACGTGTGTTAATAGTAGTGCCAACGCGCGAGTTGGTAATGCAAGTTTATGGCGAGGTAAAACGTTTAACAAAATACATGACCGTAAGGGCAGGTGCAATGTATGGCGGAGGCAACATTAACAAACAAAAAGAAATGGTTTTTGCGGGTTTAGATGTGTTAGTTTCAACCCCAGGACGACTAATAGATTTGGCCAGTATTGGTGCCATTAAATTAACATCAATACAAAAATTAATTATTGATGAGGTTGACGAAATGCTTGAACAAGAGTTTAGGTCGCAGTTAACTTCTATAATAGATTATTTGCCACTTAAACGACAAAATATTTTATTTTCGGCTACATTAACCGAAGAGGTAGAAAAGTATTTTGGTGAGTTTTTTAACAATCCAATAAAGGTTGAAGTTGCTGCTCACGGAACACCATTAGAAAAAATTATTCAGTATGGATACCATGTGCCAAACTTTGGTACTAAAGTAAATTTGCTAACGCATTTATTGCAAACAGACGAAAGTTTAGGTAAGGTTTTGGTCTTTGTATCTAAAATAAAAAATGCTGATAAGTTGTATGAAATGATGCACCAAAATTTTGCTGGTAACATTGGTTTATTACATTCACGTAAAGCACAAAATCAGCGTTTTGAAGCATTACGTCAATTTGCAGATAACGAACATAGAATTTTAATTGCTACTGATGTTGCTGCCCGTGGTTTGGATGTGGTAGATGTAACTCACGTAATTAATTTTGATACACCCGATAATTCAAACGATTATTTACACCGTATTGGTAGAACAGGTAGGATAGGAAAAGATGGTACAGCCATTACTTTTATGAATCCTGCGGAAGAAGAATATTTACCCGAGATAGAAGAGGTAATGAATAAGGAAGTTAATGTGTTAGAATTTCCTAAAGAAGTGGCCTTATCTAAAATATTTAGTGATGATGAAAAACCTAAATTAAGGGAGAAAAACTACCTAAAGTCTGTAAAGAAAACTGAAGATGAAGTTGGTGCTAGTTTCCACGATAAGAAAGCTAAAAACCAAAAAGTAAACCTTGGTGGTAAGCACAAAAAAACGGGTGGAAAAGGTCGTTCTGTAAACCGCAATGTATTGCGCAAACGTTCTGCTAAAAACGGATAAATTATTAAAAATGATAAAAAGAATTGCAATTTATTGTGGCTCATCTGTTGGAGATGAAGACGTTTATAAAACAGAAGCATTAGCCTTAGTTAGGGCAATGCATGCACGCGGTTATGGTATAGTTTATGGTGGCGGAAACGTTGGCATAATGGGTATAATTGCTGAAGAAATGTTGAAACTTGGGGGTGAAATTATTGGTGTTATACCCAAAAAGTTAATGGACAAAGAAGTTGGCCATACAGGGCTTACCCAAATGTTTGTAGTGGATGATATGCATCAACGTAAAGCAAAAATGTTTGAATTATGCGATGCTGTAATTGCACTTCCTGGAGGTATTGGAACAATGGAAGAATTGTTTGAAGCCTATACTTGGAGTCAGCTTGCTTTTCATGATAAACCTTGTGGTGTATTAAATGTAAATGGATTTTATAATCCGCTAAATGATATGTTGCAACACATGGTAAACCATAAGTTTTTAAAACAAGTTTTTAAAGACATGTTATTGTTTGATACAGATATTGAAAGTTTATTACACAAGCTTGAAACATTTCAGTTCCCTGCTACGTTAAAGTGGCAAGAAATAAAACAAACTTCTTAAATTTATTATTCGAATTAATTACAAAACAACATGAAAAAAATTATCGCACTATTTACCGTTGTATCATTGTTTTTTGTTGCAACAGCTTTTAAAAATAATCAACCCACTGGTTATGCAGTAGGAGATATGGCTATTGATTTTAACTTGAAAAACGTAGATGGCAAGATGATTAAATTAACAAGCTATCCAAAAGCAAAAGGATATATTGTGGTATTTACTTGTAATCATTGTCCGTTTTCGCAAGCTTACGAGCAACGTATTATAAATTTACATAACAAGTATGCACCTAAAGGTTATCCAGTAATTGCCATCAACCCAAATGATGCAACAAGACAACCTGAAGACAGTTATGCTAACATGCAAAACTTAGCAAAAGAGAAAAAATATCCTTTTGTGTATTTGCATGATGTAACACAAGAAATTGCAAAAACTTACGGAGCTACACGTACACCACATGTTTATATATTGCAAAAAACTAAAGCAGGAAACAAAGTGGCCTACATTGGTGCAATTGATGATAATTACGAAGATGAAAAAGAGGTAAAAGAAAAATTTGTGGCTAATGCTATTGATGCATTATTAGTTGGAAAAACAATTACCAAAACATCTACCAAAGCTATTGGCTGCACCATTAAATGGAAGAAATAATTGCTTTAACTTTAAGCTCTAAAACAAAAAAGCTGTATAAAAATATGCAGCTTTTTTTATGAAAAAAATAGTTATGAATTGGCGAAATAATAAAAGGCAATCGCAGAATTACAGCCGATACAACTTTAAGGTTATCTAAGAATTTTGGTACAAGTGCCAAGTTTTGGTTGGGCCTCCAAGATGATTATGATTTAGAAGAATGTTTCTTATAAAAATGCTAAAGTATGATTATCTCAATTTTGTATTATTAATAAATAGTCATATCAATTGATATTATTTTTTAGTCCAAACTAATAAATAATATTACAATGTTAATGTTGATGCTACATGAAAATAGTTCAATGTGGCCCGAGCTGAAATTGGACTATATTGAACTTGCTTTCGGTATAAATACACCCTAACTATAGCCACTCAAAAAAATGTTTCACCTATAAATAAGTGAAACATTTTTAGTTTTAAATAAAACTTCAATAAATTATTTTTCTTGTACCTCGTACATATCTAACCTGCGGTCTTTCCAGTTTAAAACAGTGCCTGTGTTTCTTGCTCTTTCTATTGCTGCCAAATCTAAATCTGCAATAACTACAGTTTCAATATTGGTGCTACACTCGCCCGCAATTGCATCTGGTGGAAACGCAAAATCACTTGGTGTATAAATACCAGATTGTGCATAGTTAATATCCATATTATCTACCGATGGAATATTACCTATTGTACCTGCCGTAGCTACAAAAATTTGGTTCTCTACAGCCCTGCTTTGTGCACATATTTTAACACGTAAATGTCCGTGTTTTTCATCGGTACTAAATGGCACAAATAAAATTTTGGCTCCTTTTTGGCAAGCAATTCTTGTCATTTCCGGAAACTCTACATCATAACAAACATTAATGGCCACCTTGCCGCAATCGGTATTAAATACTTTTATCTCGTTGCCAGGTTTAACTCCCCACCACTTAGCCTCGTTACTGGTAATATGTATTTTATATTGTTTGTCGTAAGTGCCATCACGTTTAAATAAATAACTAATGTTGTATAAGTTATCGTTTTCTACTTGCAAGTGTGTGCCAGCAATAATATTAATATTGTACTCCATGCTTAAGCGCGAAAACAAATTAATATAATCTTCGGTGTAATCATCAAGCTTACGTATACTATCCTCCGGACTCATACTTTTGTATTCGTGTAGCGATAATAATTGGGTAGTAAACAGCTCCGGAAATAATGCAAAATCACTTTTGTAGTTACTGGCCACATCGGTAAAATATTCGCATTGCTGGGCAAATTCCTTAAACGATTTTATTTTACGCAACTCGTATTGTATGGCGCAAACACGCACCTTTTTCATCAATACATTACGTTCTTTTGTTTCAGGAATATAATCTAAATTAATCCACTCTAATAAAGTTGCATAACCTTCACTTTCGTGGTCATCTGGCAAGTAATCTTTAATTATACGTTGTATGGTAAATCCTTGCGAAAGTTGGAAAGTAAGTACAGGATCTTTAATCTTTTTTTCTATGGCACGTTTTACATATGCACGCACACCAAACTTGCTAGAGTGTTTGTGAAAATTAGGTAATCGCCCACCAATTAAAATGGCTTTTAAATTTCTATCAACACAAAGTTCTTTGCGCATATCATACAATCTTCTACCAATTTTTAATCCTTGGTATTCTGGATGAACCATTACTTCAATACCATATAAAGTATCGCCTTCCTCTTCATGATTAGTGATGTATCCATTGTCGCAAACTTCTTTCCAAGTATGGTCGTCATCATACTCATCCCAACTTACTATTAAGCTAGATGCAGAGCCAACAATTTCACCTTCGTACTCGATAACCTGCATGCCTTCTGGAAATAGCTTATATTGACTTTCGAGCATGGCTAAGGTCCAAGGATCATTATCGGGGAAACATATTTTAGAAAGTTTTATAATGTCTTCAAAATCGCTGCGTTCGGCAGCACGTTCTATTAACTTAGGTTTACGTGGTGAACGAATTTTCATATATTAAATTTATCTGATTAAAAAAAAGTTGATAGCAATTGTATCAACTACATGCAACAAATTTAACCTTTATTTTTAACACTTTGTTTTCTTATAGTTGTGTAAGTAATAACTTAGTAGTTATTTTACGGCTTTAAAACATACTTAATTATTATAACATGAGTTTACAACAAACCATAGAGCAAGCTTGGGATAACAGAGATTTATTGAAAGATGAAAATACACAAGTAGCCATACGTGAGGTAATTGAGATGCTTGACAAAGGTAAATTGCGCACTGCAGAACCTGTTGATGGTGGATGGCAAGTAAATGATTGGGTTAAAAAAGCAGTGATTATGTATTTCCCAATTCAAAAAATGGAAACCATTGAAGTGGGTATATTTGAGTTTCATGATAAAATGAAATTAAAAACCAATTATGCCGAACAAGGGGTAAGGGTAGTGCCACATGCTGTTGCGCGTTATGGTGCATTTTTGCAAAAAGGTGTTATTATGATGCCTAGTTATGTAAATATTGGTGCTTATGTAGATGAAGGTTCGATGGTTGATACATGGGCTACAGTAGGCAGTTGCGCACAAATTGGCAAGCATGTGCATTTAAGTGGAGGTGTTGGTATTGGCGGTGTTTTAGAACCCGTTCAGGCTGCACCTGTAATTATTGAAGACAATTGTTTTATAGGTTCGCGTTGTATAGTTGTTGAAGGAGTTAGGGTTGAAAAAGAAGCGGTACTTGGTGCAGGTGTAACTTTAACAATGAGCACAAAAATTATTGATGTAACAGGAGATACGCCAATAGAATATAAAGGACTTGTTCCAGCACGTTCGGTGGTTATTCCGGGCAGTTATACAAAGAAATTTCCCGCAGGCGAATACCAAGTGCCATGTGCAATTATTATTGGAAAACGTAAAGAATCAACCGATAAAAAAACCAGTTTAAATGATGCTTTACGCGACCATAGTGTAGCAGTTTAGTTTTAGTATTTAAACAAGTAACATTAACATAATTAGGTATGATTTTTTGTGTGGAAAATATGATTTTAAATTATTGGTTGATGTAATAACTGATAGATAAGTAATGCATTCGTCTACTTCCGATACTCCTAATAATACACCAATTCTAAAAATAGGATTTGATGCCAAACGTGCGTTTAATAACCATTCAGGCTTGGGTAATTATGCGCGTTTTGTTATTGGAGGTTTGATAAAATTATATCCGCAGCACCAATTTTATTTATTTACATCAAGCATAAAGCCCGAGTTTGAAAACATATTTACGCACCACAAAAATGTACATGTAATAACACCACAAAGTTTTTTGGGTAAAACATTTAAAGCATTATGGCGCACCTACAGTGTAGTAACTTTACTAAACAAATTAGGCGTTAATGTTTATCATGGATTAAGTAACGAATTACCTGCTGATATAAAAAAATTTAAAGGCAAATCAATTGTTACCATTCACGATTTAATTTTTTTGCGGTACCCTAATTACTATAAAAAAATAGATAGAGAAATATATAACAGCAAGTTTTTAAATGCTTGTAAAAATGCCAATTTAATAGTGGCAGCAAGTAAACAAACCGCTCATGATATCGAGTATTATTACCATACATCACCCCAAAAAATTAAAGTAGTTTACCAAAATTGCGATATTCAATTTGCAACTAAACTAACTCAAGAGGCTGTTAAAAATATCAACACAAAATATAAACTACCCGATAATTATATAGTTTGTATCGGTACAATTGAAGAACGCAAACAACAGCTTATGGTGTTGCAGGCCTTTCATCAATCAACTGCTAACTGTAATTTGGTTTTTGTAGGCAAACAAACACCTTATGTAAATTTGTTAAAAAATTATATTCACCAACACCAATTAGGCAATAAAGTACAGTTTATTGAAGGAGCTTCTTTCAATGATTTCCCTGCATTTTATCAAGGTGCAAGTTTAGCTGTTTATGCAAGCGAGTTTGAAGGATTTGGAATACCTGTTTTAGAATCATTACGTAGTGGTGTTAATGTTGCCGTTGCCAATACATCAAGCCTAACAGAAGTAGGTGGAAATGCAGTGCAATATTTTGAAAATGCGGCACAACTTACCCAACTATTTAACAATATTAATAATTTACGGGTTGATGAAGTAGAGATTAACCTCCAACTAAAAAAGTTTGAAACAGAAACATTACTCCACCAATTGATGGATGTATACACCAACTAAGGCACTAAAAACAAGCATTTACGCGGTTTAAATATCAATCTTTTTAGTTTATCCACCTTTTGATGTGAGTATTGTACTTAGGTAGGCCCAATGTTATTATTAAATTTGTAGGTAATAAATTACAGTAAAAATTGAGTACACCCCAACGCACAATAAAAAAGAGACGCAAAGTTTCGTACCTGCCATCAATAATTAGTATTGCTATGGTGCTATTTATGTTGGGCTTATTTGGTATTATTTTAATTAATGGAAATAAGTTACAACAGTATTTAAAAGAAAATTTTCAGTTAACGGTATTTTTTAAAGAAGATGTTCCAGAGGCCGAAGTTCAACGAATAATGGCTAATTTACAACAGCAAGAGTATACTAAACGTGCTGTTTTTGTTAGTAAAGAGCAGGCTGCGCAACAATTTTCGAAAGAAATAGGTCAAGATTTTGTTGGCTTTTTAGGATTTAATCCGCTTTTGCCAAGTATCGAATTGTTTTTAAAATCAGGGTTTACATCTGCCAATCAACTAAAAACAGTTGATATAGAATTACGCAGAAATCCCGAAGTGCAAGAAGTTGTTTACCAACAAAATATTTTAGATGAAATTAATAAAAATGTAAACACGCTTGGTACAATATTGATAACTTTAAGTATTATTTTTTTAATTATATCTATTACACTTATTAATAATACTATTCGTTTAAACCTTTATGCGCGTAGGTTTATTATTAAAAGTATGCAAATGGTAGGAGCAACTCATGGCTTCATTATCAAGCCTTTTGTGCTAAAAAGCGTACTTCATGGATTATACGGAGGCATAATTGCCTGCTTACTTTTAGGTGGAGTTTTATATGCTTTACCAACCTGGATTAATGGCATTGAAGAACTTTACGAAAATACACAGTTTGCAATATTGTTTGGAGTTGTTATACTTGTAGGCATAATAATAAGTATGATTAGTAGCGCAATTAGCACAAACCATTACTTAAAATTAAAAATAGACGATTTATATTAATAACACCATCATGCATAAAGCAACTTTAAAAAAGCCAATAGAAAAGCCGCATTTACCTAAGGCCGAAGAACGTTTTATATTCGGACAAACAAATTACTTATTTATGTTATTAGGCGTGGTTTTTATTGCCACTGGTTTTACTTTAATGTCGGGTACCGATGATATTTTTAGTACAACAAAGTTAACCGTAGCACCAATTTTAGTGATAATTGGATTTATTATTGAGCTTTTTGCCATTTTTCGCAAAAACTAAGCATCCTTAATTTTATTATATGAGCATTTTTGAAGCAGTGGTTTTAGCCATTGTTGAAGGGTTAACTGAGTTTCTTCCAGTTTCATCTACAGGCCACATGGTGTTGGCTTCTTCTGTTATGGGAATTTCTAACAGCGAGTTTGTAAAAATGTTTACTGTAGCTATTCAGTTTGGCGCAATTTTAAGTGTGGTAGTTTTGTACTGGAAACGTTTTTTACAGAGCTTTGATTTTTATTTTAAACTAGCTGTAGCCTTTGTTCCCGCTGCTGTTTTTGGGCTGTTATTTAATGATTATATTGATGCCTTATTAGAAAATGCTTTAGTAGTGGCCATTAGTTTATTATTGGGTGGTATTATTTTATTATTTGTTGATAAATGGTTTGCCAAAACAGAAACAGCTGGTACCACAAAAGTTGAATATAAAAATGCATTTGTAATTGGAATGTTTCAAGTAATTGCGATGATTCCAGGTGTGTCTCGATCGGCTGCTACTATTATTGGAGGCTTGTCGCAAAAGCTTACACGCACTGCTGCTGCCGAGTTTTCGTTTTTTTTAGCAGTACCTACCATGTTTGCCGCCACAGCCTATAAAATGTTAAAATACCATAATCAAGTTGGGTTTAATAGCAGCGATATGGGCATACTTATTATTGGTAATGTGGTTGCTTTTATTGTAGCAATTATTGCCATTAAAGCATTCATTGGTTTTTTAACTAAGCATGGTTTTAAAATGTTTGGCTGGTACCGTATAATTTTAGGTGCAGCTATTTTAATTTTATATGCAATGGGCCACGAGCTTACAATTTTGTAATCTTTAATGGCTAATCCTATAATTATTGATGTTGAGCAAGGCAGTGTTTTATTGTTAAATAAACCACTTACCTGGACTAGTTTTGATGTGGTAAATAAACTGCGTTACAACTTGTTGCGTAACCTACATAAGTTTAAAACCATTAATGTTGGCGAAAAGAGAAAACTAAAAGTTGGCCATGCTGGTACTTTAGATCCATTAGCTACCGGATTATTAATAGTGTGCATTGGTAAAGAAACTAAAAACATTGACCAATACATGGCTACCGAAAAAGAATATACAGGAAGTTTTTGTGTTGGTGCTACGCGTCCATCATACGATAATGAAACCGAAGTAAATGCTACTTTTGAAACTGCGCATATTACTGATGAACTTATACATCAAACCACTAAACAATTTATAGGCGATATTGCACAATTACCACCTGTATATAGTGCAATTAAAAAAGACGGAAAACGATTGTACGAAAGTGCTCGTGCAGGTATTGAGGTTGAATTAACACCACGTAATGTTACCATCAATACATTTGAAATTACCAATATTAATTTACCTATTATAGAATTTAGGGTGGTGTGTAGTAAAGGTACATACATACGCTCGTTAGCCTACGATTTTGGTAAAGCATTAAACAGTGGCGCATATTTAAATAGTTTATGTCGTACAAGTAGTGGGATATATAAATTGGAAGATGCATATACGGTTGAAGACGTGGTGAGTTTTATTGAGAACCACGTCTAAATTTAAGAAATCACAAGTTGTATTATTGGGTTGATCTGGTTACTTTTGAAAGATGAAACCACTAAGCCTATTATTTTTATTACTTTCTGTATTTGTAGCAAAAGCACAACGCATTGATTACGCATTAAATAATCAAAGTGGCCTATCCATCGTTTCACCAATTCAATTGCGTGTAATTAGCGACAATATTTTTGTCGTTTCATATAAAGCCATTGATGCTACGAAACGAATTCATTTTTATACAAGTGCAATAGCAAGTAATGGTAGTGTTTTGTCAACCAAAAAGTTATTAGAAGCCGGTCCGAACGATAATTTAAGTTTTGATCTCACACAAACCGGATTCAATTTGTGGTATACCAGTGCAATGGCTTTTGGATCAGGTCCATTTTATTACACCTATAATGTAACAGGTGCCACATATGATTCAGACTTTGGTGATGGCAATGTTTTTTATGATTACCACAAGGATTCTGTTACATCATTTCAAATGTTAACAAACGCGCAGCGTTTCGCCATTATTTATAATAATCCCCAGAATCAAAACTATTTACGTGTAGGAAACATTTCTTTTGGAAAAGATGTTGAAGCATTGAATGAAATTTCATTTGATTCGATACCTATTTGGGGGTATAGCCTAACCTGGTTAAACAACAAAAGCTTGTTTGTAAATAAAAGTTCAAGTGCGGTTATTTATCATTTTGGTGATTCAAACAACATAATAAACCAAGAACAAGCCATTAAATGCGATAGACCTGTTTTGTTCAGAAATCAACTATTTGATTTGAAGAATAATTTTACTTTTGATGATACTTTAACAAGTATGCTTCTTATAAATAAATCAGGCTCTACTATTTGGAGTTTTGATTGTAAACAAGCCCAACAACCATATGGTAGGCTTATATCAACACCACAAAATTTAATCAGTATTCATCAAAAGTCTGAAATGATTCAGCTAACAAAATACGATTCATTAATCATCAACTATTTCGACTCTACCTTAAGTCTTACAAGCCGTATTGCATTGCCATTAGACTTTTTCGTAAGATCAATTGAGGTTGATTCCGTATCCGGGCAATTGGTAATTTATGGCAGAACCAGGAATGAATTGGTTTTAATGTTAGTGAGAAAAGATGGTGTTGTAAACTCGGTTAATGAAATAAATCAATCCTACAAAATAATAGCTTACCCAAATCCTGTTAGCCAAACGTTGTATTTAAATTTGCCTAGCCAAACTCAAAAAATAAATATTTACACCTCGCTTGGAACATTGGTGTTAACCACAAATTCAGTAAATCAACTAGATGTTTCAGCCTTAACAAATGGGTTGTATTTGATAGAGGTTTTAGACAACAATAACCAAAGAATTGCAACAACTCGCATATTAAAACAATAGACCAGTTGGCTACAAGCGAAATTTGCTTTTAATTTGCGCCACCTCGTATGAAAGTATATAGAAGTTTAGATGAGCTGCCCAAATTAAATAATGCCATTGTAACCCAAGGCACTTTTGATGGTGTGCATGCTGCACATAAAGTAATATTAAGTAGGTTAAAACAAATAGCTAAAGAGCGTAATGGCGAAACAGTAGTAATTACTTTTGATCCACATCCGCGTATGGTACTTTTTCCTGACGACCATGGTTTAAAGTTATTAAACACTTTAGATGAAAAAATAAATTACTTAAGACAAGAAGGTATAGACCATTTGGTAATTATCCCGTTTACAAAAGATTTTTCAAGACTAACTTCAATGCAATTTATTCGCGATATTATGGTGAATAAAATTGGCACTAAGGTTTTGGTAATAGGATACAACCATAGGTTTGGAAAAAATAGGGAAGGCGCTTTTGAGCATTTAAAAGAATACAGTAATTTATATGGGTTTGATGTAGAAGAAATACCTGAACAAGATATAGATGAAATAGCTATTAGCTCAACCCAAATACGTACTGCATTAATTAGTGGAGATGTAAAACAAGCTGCAAAATATTTAGGTAAAAATTACAGTATTTTAGGTACAGTTATTAAAGGAAAACAGTTGGGCAGAACCATTGGTTTTCCGACAGCAAATATTAAAGTAGCGGATGTAAACAAACTAATACCGGCTGATGGGGTTTATGCTGTTAAAGTTTTTATCAACAACCGTACAGTTTTGGGAATGCTAAACTGTGGAGTTAGGCCAACCGTAGATGGACTTACGCATGCCGTTGAAGTTCATTTGTTTGATTTTGATGAAAATATTTACGATTCGGCAATTAGAATTGAATATGTTGATAAACTGCGCAACGAAATTAAATTTCCAAACCTTGCTGCACTTACAAATCAACTTGAAAACGATAAATTGCATGCTTTGGCAATTTTAAGTAAAACGAATAATGAATTTTAGGTTTCCGTATTTATACATATTTCTAGTTTTTATATCTTCCCTTGTTTCAAGTAAAATAACCGCACAAACTGATCAAAGTAATGCTGTTGTTCCTATACCATTATCCATTGAAACTGAAGTAGACTCTTTGGCTGTTTTACAAGCTAAGTATGATAGTTTGGTTAACTATATTAACACTACATACAATATCGAAAATGACAGCATAATTGCTAATAAAGAAGTTCCTCAAACTCCAACCCTTGTTGATGTTATTCCTGTTGCGCCTTCTGATGAAAACAAAACTGTTTCAGTTCGTGCATCAACCCCAAAACAAACTCAAGCAAATTTTCATAATTACGTAACATCTGCGCCATCAATATCAAAAGATGTTACTACTTCAACCCAAATTAGTACGCCATTACCAATTAAAACTGAGCAAAATGTTTTGTTTATTAATCAACAAGATACACCTCGCACTAAAACTATTAAACCACCCGTAAAAAAAGTTGTAATTGAAGAGATTGATGAGGATATTGACAGCGAAGAGCTGGTTTTAGATTCGTTATCAAACGACTCTACAATGGATGGAAGTGATGCTGATGAGGCAGATTTAGAGGAAGAAGCTGAAGGCGAATTTGATAATTTATTTACTGGCTATAACGATTTACATTATTGGGATTTAATTCGTGATCCTAACTTTAAGTTTGAACCAGCAATGATTCCGGCTATTAATGATTACCCATACGATTGGGATACCATTGTTATAAATCCATACAAAGTTTCGTTGCGAGACATGACGGATACCATTTTAATAAAACTAAAAGACACGATGGATTGCTCTTTTCATCCGCCTGCAATTGGGGATATAACCTCTGGTTTTGGGTTGAGAAGATGGGCTAAGCGTCCAAAGTTTCATTATGGTATTGATGTAAGAATGGAAGTAGGAGATCCTGTATATGCTATTTTTGATGGAGTGGTAAGGGTGGCTAAACGAAGTGCCGATTATGGATATGTAGTTGTAATTAGGCATTACAATGGTTTAGAAACTTTGTATGCACACTTTGATCAACTATTGGCTTATTCTGGAAAACCAGTAAGAAGTGGAGAAATAATTGGATTGGCAGGCACTACTGGTCGCAGTACTGGCCCGCATTTGCATTTTGAAATGCGATTTAAAGGCGAAAAAATAGACCCGAGTAAAGTTATTTATTTCCCATCTGGCTCTTTATTAAGCGACACATTACAAATAGATAAACAATGTTTTGCACATGTTCAATTATACAAACAGCACCAAACAAAACTACGTACAAAATACTATGTTGTAAAGCGTGGTGATACACTTGGAAAAATAGCTTACAAAAATGGTGTATCTGTAAAACAAATCACCCGATTAAATAAAATAACAACTAAAACTAAAATAATAGCAGGTCGTAAATTACGTTTGCGTTAATATCCTTTTTTAAAATATATGCTAAATATCCTGTTATCCGTAACACATCAAGCACCAGCATCATGGTTGGTAATTCCTTTTGCTACATTGTTATTATTAATTGCTATTGGCCCTTTGTTTTTTGCACATTTTTGGCATAAATATTATAAAGCCATTGCAGTGGTAATTGGTGCTATTATAGGATTGTATTACCTTGTAATCTTGCGTCAACCTATTATTGTAGCCGAAACGTTTGCAGAATATGCTTCGTTTATTAGTTTATTATTAGCATTGTATGTGGCTGCTGGTGGAATATATGTTTTTGCTGATTTTGAGTCGAAGGCTAAAGTAAATATTGCCTTTTTAATTATTGGCGCTATACTTACTAATTTTATTGGAACCACAGGAGCATCGGTACTTTTAATTCGTCCGTTTATGCGTATTAATCGTTATCGTTTGCAGCCTTATCATATAATATTTTTTATATTTTTTGTATCAAACTTAGGTGGTTTACTTACCCCAATTGGAGATCCGCCATTGTTTATGGGATTTTTAAAAGGTGTACCCTTTTTCTGGACATTGCAGCACCTTGTTTCTCCTTGGGTTATTGCGTTAACTTTATTGGGAATTATTTTTTACTTTTTTGAAAAACGTAATTCAAAGCTTGATGATGTAGATGATACAGTGCGTTATTCAGGAAGAATTTTAATTACTGGCAAACAAAATTTTATTTGGTTAGCACTTATTATAGGTACAGTATTTATTGACCCCAATGTTATAGATGGTATTCCGTTTATTGATATGCATGGAAAAAAAGTATCATTTATTCGCGAGATTTTACAAATATCAATTGCGATTTTTGCATATTTAAAAGGCAATAAAAAAGCAATGAAAAGTAATGAGTTTGATTTTGAACCAATAAAAGAAGTAGCCTTTTTGTTCTTCGGAATATTTTTAGCCATGATACCTGCTTTGCAATTATTAGAAAGTGCTGGAAGCAGCATTGCAGAACCATTGCCACACAGTGTTATTTTTTGGGCAACAGGCTTTTTTAGTAGTGTTTTAGATAATGCACCAACATATATTAATTTCTTGGCATTATCACTTAGTATGTTTGGTTTAAGTGTAAATAGTATTGCCGATATACATACATTTATTGCCAGTGAGAATATGATTTATTTAGAAGCAATATCAGTTGGTTCAGTATTTTTTGGCGCACTTACCTACATTGGTAATGGGCCCAATTTTATGGTTAAAGCCATTGCCGAGCAGCAAGGTGTTAAAATGCCAGGCTTTTTTCAGTACATAGTAAAATATAGTATACCTATTTTAATGCCTGTTTTGGTAATTACGTGGCTACTGTTTTTTCTTTAGTATAAATCATATCTAGTTTATAAACTGGCAAAGCATTGCAATAATTTTTTAGTCGTGTTTTGCTATATTTAGTTATTTTGCGGCTAATATTATTATAACATAATATCTATGAAATTTATAAAAACTTTTGGTTTACATATTTTGGCAATATTTGCTGTAATGGCATTATGTTTTGCAATTATATCATATGTGTTAAACGGATACACAAGACATGGCGAATCATTAACTGTACCTGATATTAAGGGCTTAAAAATTGATGATGCAATACACCTTTTATCCCAAAAAAATCTTAAGTATGTAATAAGCGATTCTTTATACTTTGCCGATAAGCCTAAATTAAGCATACTAGAGCAAAACCCCAATGCTGGTAGCAAAGTTAAAGTTGGCAGGTGTGTGTATTTAATTATTAATAGCAACAAAGTACCTCAAGTTAGTTTGCCTAATTTAAAAGATGTTTCATTGCGTCAAGCGGAGTCAATGTTAGTTAGGGCAGGGTTAAAGTTAGGTAAGCTAATTTACAAACCAGATATTGCTAAAGATGTTGTTTTAGAAGTGCAATTTTTAAATGCATCAATTCAGCCTGGATACAAAATTGGTATAGGTAGTCAAGTAGATTTGGTGTTGGGTGATGGATTAAATGGTGAAAGTGTAGACGTGCCAGATTTGGTTGGCTTAACACTTCAAGAGGCAAGCAATTTAATACAATCTGCTTCGTTAAATGTTGGTTCGGTTGTTTACCTAGGTAGTATTTCAGATTCTTCTTCGGCAAAAGTGGTTCGTCAAAACCCTGCATTTACTGATGGAGCAACAACTATTGGTGGGCAACCTATTGATTTATTTATAAAACAATAATGAAGAAATTATTAACCATACTAATTGTGTTTTTAATTGGGTTTAATGTATTTGCCCAATACGAAACTATTTTACCGCTTAATGGCAACATATTTTTACAACAAAACAAAAGTGATAAGCCACAACAGTTTTATGCTAAAACACAAGCAATTTATCCCAAACAATTTCCTATTGTAGATAATTTTACCACAACCAAACCGGATACATTATTTTGGGTTGATAGCAATGTTGCAATCATAGCACAAACTGCTGTTTTTAATGCACAAGATTATCAAGGTGTTTCTTATAATAATGGTTCAGGTGCATTTGGCGTAACCGATGAGTTAACAACTACAACTATCAATTTACTAAGTGTTATTGATAGGTGTTATATTGGTTTTGAGTATGAGATGGGAACATCATGGCAAGCTGGAGACTCCTTAGTATTACAAGCATTAAACGCAGCCGGTAACTGGGATAATATTTGGAGTTCGGCTCCAATTAGTATTTCTCGCAGAAGCATACAGTTTAACTTTCCATTAGGCTTATTATACCAACATGCTGGGTTTAAATTAAGGTGGCAAAATTATAGCAAAAGCACTGCATCAAACACCGAAACATTTAAGCTGTTTAACTTCGTATTTGCAGTTAAGCAAACCATACCATTTTACGAAAATATTTTTTGGAACAGTATCCAAACCTACCGTAATACATGGCGATTAATGCAAGGTACAAAACGTACAGGGTTTGATATTAGATGGGGCAATGTTATTAAACTTGATGCACAAGATGTAAATGGCCAAAACTATACCAATGGTTTTAATGATACCATCGAATCTCAAAGCATAAATTTAAGTGGTTTAAATCCTTCTGATTCGGTTTTTTTTAGGTTTTATTACCGCGCAATATCAACCCAAGCAAACGATTCGCTTTTATTGCAATTTAAAAATAATGGAGGCATTTGGCATACCCAGTTAGCAGTTAGTGCAAGTCAAGCAAATGGCTGGAATAACTTTACTGCACAAGTTAATGGCAATAGATTTAATCACCAAGATTTTGGTTATAGAATTATAACGCGTGGTAACAGTAATGATACCTTAAAATGGGTAGTAAGTGGCTTTAATATTAATCATAAATTATCATTACCTTTTGTTGATGATTTTTCAACAGGCTTAGTTTATCCCGATAAAAATAAATGGACGGATAAATTGATTTTTGTAAACAACCGATTTCCTATTGCACCACCAAGTATTAATGTGGCTACTTTTGATGGACTTGATGGGGCAGGAGTGCCTTATGGTTTTGGACATGGATATTGTGATACCTTAACATCATTACCTATTAAATTAAATGGATTAACTGTGGCCGACTCTGTTTATTTAAGTTTTTTTGTACAACCACAAGGCTTAGGTATGGAACCTGATTATGGTGATAGTTTAATGTTGTTTGCTCGTTACACATCTGCCTCGCCCGATTCGTTTAACTTATTGTGGAGAGGTGCCCCAATTGATTTTTATGCCGACTCGTTTACACAAGTTAGAATTGCATTACCAGCAATTTATTTGCATGATGCTTTTCAAATGCGATTTATTAATATTGGTAGTCGCACAGGTAATTTAAGCCATTGGCATTTAGATTACATTTATTTAAACAAAGGCCGAAATGCTGCCGATGCCATAACCGATATTGCAGTGCAGGAATCTCCATCGCCTTTACTTAAAAAGTTTAGTGCTTTACCTTATAGTCATTTTATTGCTGCGCCTGCTAATTACACTAACGATACCCAATATTTTAATGTAAGTAACAACAGTAATCAAAGTTATGCCATTGATTATGGCCGAGAAATATTTGATCAAAACTTTGCACGTATTGATTCTTTTGGAAGTATAATTGGAGTACTTCCTGCACGTAGTTCTCGTAATGCAAGTATCAAAAAAACAATTAATTTATCGGGTAGTTTTAATACAGATTCGGTAGTTGTTTGGAGTCGGTTTTATACAAGATTAGGTACTTCTGTAGATAACATTCCATCAAACGATACCATTTGGCAACCAACTTATTTTGTAAATTACTATGCTTATGATGATGGTACAGCTGAGGCAGGTTATGGCATATATCAATCAACCGGAAAAGTTGCATTAAGGTATCCTTTTGTAAAACCTGATAGCCTTTATGGAATAGCTATACATTTTAATCGGTCGGTAGTTGATGTTTCGACCTTGTCGTTTAATTTTATTGTTTGGCGAAGTATATCATTAACTGCTGATGAACCATTATTAAGCATACCTGCAAGTGCCGTTTATTATAACGCACGAAATGGGTTTTATTACCTAAAGTTTGAACAACCAATTTACGTTACTAACGAGATTTATATTGGATGGGAACAAAGCCAGCAGTTTGAATTAAATGTAGGATTAGACCTTAACTTTAAAGTAGATTATAAGTACGCACCAAACCCAGAGATGTACTATAATGTGCAAGGATTATGGCAATCTACAGAGTTGCCAGGAGCATTAATGATGCGCCCAATTGTTGGTAAATGGATAGAGCCATTACCAGTAGGTGCAAAACAATATGTGCAACAAAAACTACAAGTAACTTGTTACCCAAATCCTACTAATGGCAATTTATATTTAAGCGCTTTAACCCCAACTACATTCACCATAAAAGTAATTGATTTACTTGGCAAACAATTGGAGTTTAAAAAAGGCATTAGCAATATTTTAAGTTTACAGCACTTAAATAATGGATTGTACATGGTGCATATTGTTGATGAAAAAAGCGGTGCTTCAACAGTACGAAAAATAGTATTACAACATTAAATTTTATGGCAGATATAACTACACAAGAACTAAAACAACGCCTAGATGATGGCGAAAAATTAAACTTGTTTGATGTGCGCGAGCAATACGAGTATGATGAGTTTAATATTGGAGCAACCTTAATTCCTTTAGGTGAATTGCCATCAAGAATTAACGAACTAGAAGCATTAAAAAACGAAGAGGTTATTGTGCATTGCCGCAGTGGTGCAAGAAGCGCACAAGCTAAAATGTTTTTGCAAGATGCAGGATTTAACAATGTTAAAAACCTTTTAGGAGGGATGTTAGATTGGCAAGCAAATTTTGAATAGGAAGTTGGCAACTTTATTACTAATACAACTAACACCACCAGTAAAACACCTACAACTTTGTTTTAACTTACTATATTAATAAACGCTTGGTAGTAAGTGGTGTTATTTAATTTACTTAATAGCCATGCATTAAAGCTAATATATTCATTATCGCCAGGGGTATATTCTTTTTGTTCAACAAACTTATTTATTAATGATTTAAATTGATTACTTTTGGTTAATTTAGGAGTATTAGCCATTCTTTCAATGATCTTAACAAACTCCAATTCACGACTTGATTCGGATTTGTTAAACACGGCTACATATTTTCTTTTTATCTTATTTAATAAATATAAGGTTTGTTCGTAATCTTTTATTTCATAATAAAACATACATGCATAAATATCAGTAAAAATCATTAATTCAAGTCGCAATCCTGGCTCTGCAAGAATTTTCTTTTCGCTATATTGAACTATTTCAGTATATAAATTAATGCATTTTTCGTAGTTGTTGTCTTTAAAATTAAGTGCAATTAAATTAGCTCTTAATAAAAAAAAGATCCTTGCATTTTCTTTATGTTTTTTATATTTATTGTACAAGGGTTCTAGCCTAGATTTGGCCATTTCTAGACGATTAGTAACCATATATAGATCACCAGCATCAATTGCTGGTATAAAATCGTAATATGAGAACTCGTCTTGGTGTTGTTTTTGTTTTTTTGCATATGCTGAATACAAGCGCTGAAATCTCTCGTAATTGAAATAGTCTTTGCTCCGCAGTGCTGCAATACAAATTACATCAAGCAAGTCCATTAATTGTAATATAGGTACTTTACCAAGCATTTTTAAGTGCCTGATGTGTTGAAACGCATTTATAGAATATATTTTCAACGGGTGATATTCTCTTTTTTCTCTTAAAACACGACATACCATATTAACAGTTTTTAGATAAATATTCATTTTATCATTATTTAATTCGTTTTGCAAGTCGTATTTAACCATAATACCATTTACAAGGGTATCTACATTTATATCTAATTGTTGAGAAAACTCTTCTCTTAGTCGGTAAATAAGCTCAGCGTATGCTGCATTGGTATTGCTGTTAATGCTTGCTAATGTTAGGTTTTTTTTCCAATTGCTTATTAATTCCATCACATTAACAAGCTTTGATGGTGGCATATTAGCAATGTTATAAGTATTAGCAATTTGAAGATGATAGATAAAGTTTAATAATTCAAACTCTTCACTTTCTAAAGCTAAATTTTCAGCTTTTTTCATGTAATCCCATCCATGCTCAGATAAGCCCTTTTCAATTAAATAAATACCAACCTCCATTTTGGTGATGATTTGAGATAACTTTTTAGTTCGGGCACTTTCTTTAATTATAAACTGTTCTAAAAATTGTTTGATACGTGATTTTGTTTGACGGTAATTTCCTACTGTCATGTTTTTGGGTGAGTCAGTACCGTTTCTGATGTGATTTATAATTGAGATATCTACTCTACTGTTTTTATGCAAAGTGTTTTTGCTTACTAAATATTTAAATTCTCTGTATTCTTCTTTTGTAAAATTTTTAATAATAGCATCAACGGTGTTTTTCATGTATTAGTTATTTTATTCCATCTTAAATAATTGACAAATAAAGATATAATTGTTGAATATTAAAAGTGTGTTAATGATTTTATTAGTATATTTTTTTGTTTTTACTAATAGATTTTGCTGATTTTGCCATTTATTATTAGTACTAAGTTTATCATTAATTATTTTCAGTTTAAAACTATGATTAAATCATTTTCAAATTTAACGCAAAAAGGCAGGGTTTACCGGTCTAAAAAACAAGGCTATCATTGGATGATGCTACTTGTTGCAGTTTTGTTAACAAGCACATACAGTGTCAAGGCACAGTATTGCACGCCCACTTCATTTTTCCCATATTCGGTTTGTGCTGGAGGTTCAATACTAAATGTTAAATTTAACACTATTAATAGTTCAGTGGGTTGTGTTTCAACTACCCTAGCCTCTGATTATTATAAAAACCTTACAACCACCGTTGCACCCACGATGGTTGTTCCTGGTAATAGTTATTTATTATCTGTAACTCATAGTGAATCATGGGCTGGTGGTGCCGCAGTTTGGATTGATTATAATAGCAATCAAATATTTGAGACTTCAGAACGTGTTTTGTTCAGTACTACAACTTCTATAGGTGGTGTATTGTCGGCCAATATTGTTGTACCCACAACTGCAACATCAGGAACAACCCGTATGCGTGTTATGGCTATTGAAGGTAATATTCCTACTGATCCGTGCGACCCAAACGGTTACTCAGAAGTAGAAGACTATAGCGTGATAATAGGAAGTAAGCCTTTTAACAATGCAGGTGTTTCAAGCTTTCAGCCTATAGCTCCTTTCTGTGCTGGTCCTGCTGTAAATCAAGATATATTGGTGCGTGTTGCAAACTCTGGCGCAAACCAACTAAATATTGTTACCATAGGATGGCAAGTTGATGGTGTTACGCAAATGCCATTTATATTCTCATCATTGATTGATACAGTTGGTGGAGTTGGCGTAACAGACACCTTACTTAATATTGGTAATTTAGCATTTACAACAAGTGCCGCTAAAGTTATTAAGGCTTGGACATATTTGCCAAATAATGTTAATGACACTGCAAACTTTGACGATACAATACAGTTTACCATCCGACCTTTGATGAATGGTAATTACTCTGTTAATATGATTGGAGGTGATTTTACTTCTTTAACTGATGCTATTAATGCTTTACAAGTAGGCATTTGCGGCCCAGTTATGTTAAATTATACTGGAACTAACCAAGCCTATAACGAACAAGTTGAAATACCATTAATTCCTGGAGTTAGTGTGGCCAACAATATTGTAATAAATGGAAACGGGAACACACTTAGTTTCGATAATACTTCTGCTAATAGATACCTTATTCGTTTACGTGGAGCAAAACATGTTACTTTAAATGACCTAAGTTTAAAATCAATAGGTACAACATATGGTTGGGGTATTCACTTTTATCAAAACGCAGATTCGAATGTGGTTAATGGTTGTACCATTGATTTAAGTTCAGTTACTTCTAACACGGCATCTAACTCTGCTGGTATTGTATTCTCTAATTCTACAACAGCTCCGACAACAGCTGGTGCAAACGGCAAAGGCAATTTAATTACCAATAACACAATTAAAGGTGGTTCAGGCGGAGGTTTATATTATGGTATTTGTATGATTCCAGCGGCATCATCAGTAACACCTACTTACAATAAAATTATAAATAACACCATCACCGACTTTTATGCATATGGCATATACATTAGCAATTCCAATGGAAGCTTAATTGAAGGGAATAAATTAACTAACTTAACTAAAGCAACTGTAAACTCGTCAATTTATGGAATTGCGTTAATTACTTCTTCTCGTTTGGATAAAGTGATAAATAACGAAATTAGTAACCCATTTGGCACAAGTTTAACAGCAACAGGCACATTCTATGGTATTCATTTAACATCATCGGCAACTAACACCCCCGTTGGTAGTAATAATTTAATAGCTAACAACACTATTTATAATGTTAGAGGTAATGGTACTTTTTATGGAATTAATTGTGCACCAGCCCCAAATTCGTTTATCTATCACAATACAATTAATTTTGATTATGCTTCTACCGGTACTGCATCAATTACCTATGGTTTATATGCAACTACTGGTGCTGGTATAGAATTTAAAAATAACATTGTAAATATTACTAGAGGAGGAACTGGTGTAAAATATTTGATGTATACAACCTCATCATCTTTATCAACTATACCTACAAGTAACAATAATGCATTTTACATTAGTACCGCTACAGGTCATAATTTTGGATATTATGCATCAACAGCAAGAGCTACTTTGGCAAATTGGACAACAATTACCACTCAAGATTTAGCATCTGTTTTTGATCAACCAATATTTGCTTACGCACCATCTGGTAACCTAGAGCCACAAAGCACAACCATAAATAATATTGGATCAAATTTGTTAAGTTTTGTTCCTTCTGATATTAGATTAAATGCTAGAAGTACAACTCCTGATCCTGGGGCATTTGAATATAGCCCATTGGGCTGTTTAACTCCAAGCAATATTACTGTTAGCTTAGTTACAAGTGTAAGTGGCAGGATTTCATGGACTGCTCCAACGACACCACCAAACTCTGGTTATGAGTATGTTTTTTCCACAAGTAATGTTACTCCTGTTGGTTTAACAAATACTACCGCATCAACTCAAGTTAACTTATCCGGGTTAAATCCATTAACACAATATTATGTATTTGTAAGAAGTGTTTGTAACAGCGTTCCTGGTGCTTGGGCTGGTCCAGTTTCGTTTACTACATTATGTGCTGCACTTCCTGGTGGAACTTATTCATTGGGCGGACAAAATGCAGATTTTGCCAACTTTAGCCAATTGACAGAAAGATTAAATTGCGGTTCTGGAATTGCAGGTCAAGTAACAATTAATGTTACTCCAAATAGCGGTCCTTTTAACGAACAAGTAATTTTTAACTATATGCCAGGTGTTAGTGCTACAAATAATATTGTTATTAATGGAAATGGTAACACTATTCAATTTAGCCCAGCAAGTGCTAATAGAAGTATTATTAGATTACAAGGAGCTCAATATATAACCATTGATAGTTTAACAATAAAAAGTACCGCAACTACATACGGTTGGGGAGTACATTTTTATCAGTCGGCTATGTACAATAAAATTATTAATAGTACAATCGACTTAACTAGTGTAACATCTACAGCGGCAGCTAATTCAGCTGGTATAGTATTTTCAAATTCATTAACAGCTTCAACTACCGCAGGATCTAATGGATCTATGAATGAAATTGATGGCAATTTAATTATGGGTAATCCTAATGGAGCCGGAATGTATTATGGTATAACTTTAGTTCCATCAACCAATGCAACTACATATACTGGCAACACCATTACTAACAATCTTATTCGTAATTTTTATTATGCAGGTATATATTCAGCCCAAAGTAATGGTTCAGTTATTAAGAATAACACGATAGAAAATCCTGATAAATCATTACTATCAACAAACGTATATGGTTTGTCATGGAATACTTCTTATCGCAACGATTCGATTATTGGCAATGTAATTAGATATTTAAATGGTACTACAGGAACAAAGACTCCAAACATGTATGGCGTTAGTTTAAATAATACTACATCAGCAGCAAATCTTACACCAGTAGGAAGCGAGAATAAAGTAATCAATAATGTAATTTATGGATTGATTAGTAATGGGTCAAGTAATATATATGGTATTTATAGCAACAATGCTACTAACAGTAAGTATTACCACAATACAGTAAATTTAGATGATAGTACACTATCTGCAAACTCAGTGTATGGTTTTTATCATAATGGAGTAAACTCAGGTAATGGTATTGATTTTCGTAATAATATTTTAAATGTTACCGCTAATACCACATCAAATAAAACGGCACTTTTTATAGGCACTAATGGTAGTGGTTATAATTTTAATAGCAATGGTTATTTTGTATCTGGTTCAACCGCTAGTTTGTTTAGTTATAATGGTACTGATTATAATTCAATTCAATCATGGAATAGGGCTACAGGGCAAGATCAATTGTCTCGTTTTGCAGATCCATTGTTTTTATCGTCAAGTAATGTTACTCCAAATGAAGGTTTATTAAACGGAATTGGAGCTAACTTAACTCCAGCAGTTATGCAAGATATAAATGGTGTATCACGTTCTGTAAACCCAGACCTTGGCGCAATTGAATTTACAACTAGTGTTTTACTTGATGCAGGAGTTCATGAAATTGTTTTAGCAAATACGGTTGCAATTGGAGCCAATCCTGTAAATGTTCGTATTGTTAATGCAGGTGCAAATACTTTAACAGATGCCCAAATACATTGGCAAGTAAATGGTGTTAACCAAACACCTGTTTCATTTAATGGAAGTATTGCAACAGGCCAATTATCTGGTAATATTTTATTGGGTAGTGCAGTTTTAAATAATGGAACACCAAATTCTATTAAAGCATGGACCTCGGATCCAAACTATAGTGTAGATGGCAGACATGCAAACGATACTGTAACACTAAGTGATATTTACACATCACTTCCTGCGGGTAATTATACGGTGGATTCTTCTGCTGCACCATCAGCAACTAATTTCACTACAATTAATTCGTTTTATGACATTGCAAAATCACGTGGTATATTAGGTACTGTAAATGTTTTAATAATTGATACTTTAATACAAACACCGGTTAGTTTAAGTGGTGTTGTACAAGGTGCTTCAAATAATAGTCGTATTGTTTTTAGTGGTGTTGATACTGCTACTACTATAATTACTACAGCAACAAATGCAACCCTAACGTTAAACAATACCAAATATGTAACCTTCCGAAATCTTAAAATTGAAAATACATCAGTAAGTAGTGCAAGTGCAGTTTGGTTAACAAATGCAGCTGATTCAAACTCAATTATTAATTGTGCAATTCAATTGCCTTATACCACCACTGGTAATGCAATAATTGGTGTACTTGCATCGGCTAATGCTACATATAAAGCAGCAGGTAATAATGCTTCAGGTACTTTAATTGATAGTTGTGTAGTTTTTGGTGGAACAGAGGCTATTGCGTTTATGGGAGTAACACCATCAGCATTAGAACCAAACGCTGCAGGGTTAAATCAATACAACACTGTTAGTAATACCATAATTGATGGAGCATACACCACTGGTATACATGCCGAAACTCAATCGAGATTTAGCGTATTAAGTAATAAGCTTTATAATATTGGTAATGGAGTAAACACTTTTCCTACTGGTATTAACCTAAGGTCTAATATTGTTGAAGGTACAATTATCAATGCAAATACTATTATAGGAATGCTAGGTGGCCAAGGCATTGCTGCATTATGGGATGAGGGTTTAAACTCGAAAATCACTAATAATATGGTGCAATTAGGAGCTGCTTCTAATGATGCGATGGCTATCCGTTGGATTGGTAATTCTGCTGATTTTGTATATAACAGTGTTAATATAACATCAGCCAATACAAATGGTACTGCTTTTATGATTTCACCAAATGCAGGTAATACGTATAATATATATAATAACATCTTTAAAAACGATAATCCTGGCCAAGTTATTAACTTAAACACCAGTGCAACTTTAACTATGCGTGTAGATAATAATTGTTATTATGGTACAGGTAGTTTCCCTTACCGTATTAATAATACCAATGCTGCTACATTAAATGATTTTAAAGCATTGACGGGTATTTTTAATGACTCCTTTACGGTAACTATTAATCCTAATTTTGTTTCAACAACTAATCTTCGCACTTTTAATCCGCAATTAAATAATATAGGTCGTCCTTATCCTGCTGTAACTACAGATATAGATGGTAATAGTAGAAGTACAACCACTCCTGATATTGGAGTAAACGAGTACATGCTACTAACTGTTAATGATGCGGGAGTGGTAGATATCGTTAATCCATCATTGCCTATACCATCTGGTACTACTATTGAAGTAGGGGTGGTAATTAAAAACTTAGGTGTTGGTGCGTTAACTAGTGCAAATGTTACTTTCCAATCTGGTTCAACAGTATATACTACACAGTATAATGGTAATCTTACAGAAGGAGCAACAGATACGGTAAGGTTTACTATTGCTAATAATATGGGATTGTTTATTCCTGTAACTGGCGGATTTAATATACATGCATGGACTTCTCTACCTAACTTTTTAGCTGATGCCAATAATAGTAATGACACGTTTAGTCGTGACTATTGTCAACCTTTAATTGGTAATTACACCATCAATGCCACAGGTGTTGGTGCAACTAACTTTACAACATTTGCAGCAGCAGTTGATGCATTAAATTGTGGTGGAATAAATGGAAATGTTGTGTTTAATGTAGCTGCTAATACATACAATGAACAAATTGTGATTACTAAAGTGTTTGGTGCAAACAGTTCAAATTGGGTTAAGTTTCAATCAGCTAGTGGTAACAAATCTGATGTTACTTTATCATTTGCATCAACTAATGATACCAATAATTATTTGGTTCGTTTAGTTGGAGCAGACCATATTGAATTTAATGCCATCACACTCAATAATACTGGTGTAAGCCACTCACGTATATTTGATTTTAAGATGTCAACTAAAGGAATATCTAATAGCTTTATAAACATAAAAAATAGTAATATAATTGCTCCAGTTGCAACTGCTAATAGTGTTAATACAGCACTTGTTTATGCCGGTGCCGAAGATCATAACAACATAACATTGTACGGTAATACCTTAACAGGTGGTAGCTCGGGTGTATTGATTTCTGGTTATCCAACTAAGTTATTTTACACACAAAATTTAAGTATCGATTCAAACTCATTTGTTAATAATGCATTTAACGGTATTGTTGCAAGTAGCCGTAATAACGTTAACATAAGTCAAAATACAGTTACCAGTAACTCTGCCAATATGGTTAATGGAATTTCTACATCAAGCACATCAGGCGAGGTTAAGATTTCAAGTAACACGGTTGTTATTACAAAAGGTAATGGAATACAATTGTACAATAATGCATATTACAACGAAGTTGGAAATGCATATATATACAGTAATCAAATACATGTTAATGGTACAGGAAATATAGCACAAAGAGGTATTTCTATTGTTGGAGGTTCTAAAGTAGAAGTATACAACAACACTATTAAACTTGAATCTTCGAATTCAACCGTAAGTGCTTCTGGTATTCATGTAGAAGGTGATATTTTATATTCTAATTTGCAAAATACAACTTCGTATGGATTAAAGTTTTTAAATAACATTGTTGATGTAGAAAATGGGTATCCATTAAATGTTGCAGAACTATGGTGGCAAACAACCAATCCGGTTTCTAGATTAGCTATTCAAAACATCAATAATAACATATACTATAACCATAGTGGAGCTAACGTTGCTCGTATTATAACAACTGATTTTGCGAAATCTTCATTTGATGCGTTTAAAGGTTCAATAAATACCAATAGCGATTCTATTTCAAAATATGTTCATATTCCATTTGTTACAGGAACATTA
>JAUCCO010000025.1:0-31281 GCA_034676125.1 Bacteroidia bacterium | reverse complement strand
CAAAACTAAAGTTTAATTTAGATGCCAATTATTATAATTATGTAGATAACAACAATGTAATAGAAAACGACTTTAAATTAGGTGGTAATTTCTTAAAACGCATCAAGGGAAATCCGCTTAATGTTGACTTACTTGTAAATACCAATAACACAAAAAATAAAGTGTTTGAATACAACCGTGTATTTGTAGATATTAATCCAGAGTATACCTTAAATTTTAACAAAGCATTTATTAAAGTTGGTTTTAACTCTACCATTTATAATGATAGCAACGGAGGCAAATTTTATTTTTATCCAAAGGCCGAAGCTGCTTACCAAATTACACCTAAAACAATAACTGTTTATGCTGGTATTACAGGCAAATTAAATCGTAATACCTACAGAAGTTTAACTACCGAAAATCTTTTTATAAGCAATTTTGCTTTACGTAATACCGAGAATCAGTTTGAAATTTATGGTGGATTTAAAGGCGAAATAAGTGCGCAAACCAGTTTTATGTTACAGTTTTCGCAATCGGTAATGGCCAACATGGCTTTTTATGGGTTTGATTCTACCTCGCGCGGACAAGTTGTAATTTATGATACAACCAATGCCAATTTAACCAATATTAAAGCCGAATTGAACCACGAGTTTGGCGAGCGCTTTCATTTAAACTTTGTGATGAATTATTATGGATACTCACTTAAAATTGCCAATCCATTTAGCCGACCAACATTTACAACCCGCACTAGTTTATTATACAACATAGGCGATAAATTTATTATTAGGGGCGATTTGTACACCATGAATAAACGTACTTCACTTAATGTAAGTGATAATACCCAAATCAACTTAAAATCAATTACTGATATAAATATTGGTATTGATTACAGGTACACAAAAACGGTAGGTTTGTTCTTGATGTTTAACAACATAACCAACAACCAATACCAGCGTTGGTTAAATTATAATGCCTACGGATTTAACATGCTTGGCGGTTTAAGTGTAACCTTCTGATAATACGCTACGTTAAGATAAAAAGCCTGCTTTAGTTTGTTTAACTGAGGCAGGCTTTATATTTTGCGACAAATTATGTCAACCCAAATTACATCACAAACCATCTGGAATTCGGTAAAAGAGTTGTTATATAAGCACGATTGTGTGATTATGCCCAACTTTGGTGGATTTGTATGTAACCCAGAAACAGCACGTATAGATCAGGTTTCGCACATTATTACACCACCTGCTAGAAGGGTTGTGTTTAACCAAAACCTAAAAACAAACGATGGCTTATTGGTTCAAACAGTTGCCGTAAATAATAACCTAAGTTACGCAAATGCATTAATTGCAATTGATGAGGTGGTGAATGAGTTTAAACTTAAACTCGAAAATCTAAAGCAAATAGAAATTGATAGTTTTGGTACGTTTAGGTTAAATGCCGAAGCCAATTATGTGTTTTTACCCAATAAAAACCATACTTATCAATACACCTCGTTTGGTTTATTGCCATTACAAGCAAAACCTGTAACCGACATGGTTATTGGAGCCAAACGCACCCGTATTTTTAAAGATAGAAAAGACATTAAACCTGCTGGCAGGAAACAGCGTGCAAAAAACTTTGCCTTAAAAGCTGTTGCTGTTGTATTGTTTATTATGCTTGGCATTAATGGTTACATTTTTTTAACGGATGCTAACTTAATAGGCGGTGCAAAAATTAGTACCACAGGTATAAACTCTTGGTTTGATTCGTTAATTGCCACAGACCATAAACAAGTTGATGTAACCCCAAATGAAGTAATAACCAATGTGCTTGTGCCAGAAACTTCTATTGATAGTGTAAATCCAATAGAAGATAACTCCAACATTGCGCCCGAAGAAAATACTTCAACCCAAGAAGTAACTGAAGAGACCAACAACGCTAACCTTAACATTGCCCAAGTATTTGCGCATACAAATAAAGAAGCACCAACAGTTGGTAACAATAAATTTAATGATAACGGTGAGCTAATAGTAGCAGAAATTCTTCAGCCAACTCAACCCGAAGAAATTAAAACTACTACCACCAATACAAAAGCCGAAGTAATTGTCACCACAACTACACAAGTTAGTTTTCATGTAATTGGTGGCGTATTTTGTAACGAAAAAAATGCACGTAAGTTTTATAAACTGCTTAAATCTAAAGGGTTTGATGCCGAATTGTTATTAAACAAAAAAATTAACTGCAACCGTGTAAGTTACCGTAAAGTAAGCACTCGCGAAGAGGCTTACCAATTAATGGATAGCATTAAAACCACCGAAAACCCTGAGGCTTGGGTATTAGCAGTTAAAGAGTAAATCTTTAATTGTATTATTGCTAAATTATTTAAAAATCTTTTTAATATTATTATTGAATGAAACAACTAGTTGTTGCGTTTATATTATCAATTGTTGCATTAACAGCTTTTGCCCAAAACAAAAAGTCGAATAATGTAAGTTTAGTATTGCCTTTTAATAGCAAACAAATTATTGAAAACCCAAACTACAAGGGTGTAGAATTGGGCAATATTTGTAGAGAATACTACCAAGGTGTACTTGTAGCATTAGACTCGTTTGAGCGTGCTGAAATAAGCGTTAGGTTAAGTGTTTTTGATACCGAAGATGATAGCGTAACATTGCTAAACATCATGAAAAAAACAACCTTTAAAGAAAGTGAATTAATTATAGGTCCTGTTCGCCAAGGTGGTAACCAAGTACTTACCCAGTTTTGCGACAAAAACAATTTGTTTCATGTTTCTCCATTAATGACGTTTAGTAAAACAAAATTTGACGACCCACTTTGGATTTCGGCAAACCCAGATTTACCAATTTATGCCAACATTATATTAAAACAAATTTTAGCTTTAGATACTGCTGCAAATATTATTGTAGTGTACGATAAATCTATAGTTGGTAAAAGTGTAGGCCAGGCATTTAAAACTTTATCAGCCAATAAAAAATTACGCATAAAAGTTATCGAGTACAACAGTGCTTTAGATTTAAAACTATACGCATCAACACTATACGCCAACCATATTGTAGTGGCAGCAACCCAGCAAAGTGCTGTTAATGGTACATTACGCAGCATGGGCGATACCGCTTCCATTAACAAACTAAGCACTTATGGATTTATGCAATGGCTAGATTTTAAAAACGTAGATTATAACCTATACCAACGTTGCAACTTATTTGTATTTAGTCCGTTTTTTATTGATTACACACGTGCCGAAGTTAAACAATTTGTAGCCGCTTACCGCGAGCGTTTTAATACAGAACCAACCGAAGCAGCCGTAAAAGGATACGACCAAATGTTAATGCTCACACACGCACTTAACACCAGCGGAAAACGATTTATGGAAGACCTAAAAGATAAAAACATTCGCACTTTGGGTACCACCTATAACTTTACCAAACAATTTGATAACCGTAATTATCAAACCAATTATTTAAACCTACTTAAACTAACCGATTATAAACTAATTCCGGTTAATTAATAGTGTTTTTATTTGGGCGTTTCCTGCCTATGGCCGGTCGGGCTTTGCATTACAATCTTTTTCTCGTTCCTCAAAAAAGGATTTCCATTTCAATCCCTAACGCAGCTTAACCTAAGCAGATTATGCTGTAATACCAATTGTAATTATTTTTTAGTGCAAACTGAAAAATAATTTTACAATGGTAATGCCGATGCTACATTGTAATGCCCCCCCCAACAAGTTGACAAAACATCTGTTACAAGTCGGCTTAATTCTTTTTGTTAACTATTATTTTTTGTAACTCCTCTACATCCAGTTTATCTTTTGTACGGTTATTTGCTATTTTAGATAATACCAAATCATGAATATGAATAATACTTATTTCAATATTTTCCATAGTAGATTTTACTCTTTGGTGTTCGGCTTCTGCATATTTAACACCACCAATTTGCGTTAAAAAATCAACTCTAAATGGAGGTTCACCACAAGAAAAAACTAATGTTTCACTAAAATCAAGCGAATTAACATATGAAATACTCTCCTCGTTAAATCCATAGTTATTTAATGCCTTCACCAATTTGTTTTTGTTCTCCTCATTTGGCTTTAACCACACATCCATATCACCAGTTGGTCTATTAAATCCATAATAATTTACTGCAAACCCACCCACTAGCATAAAATCTACATTAAACTCAACCAAAAGCCTGAGCATTTTGCGGTGTGGTTCAAAAAAAATATCCATTATTTAGTATAAATTATTGGCGCTATTTCGGTAACAAGTGCGGTATGTGCACCATAAGCATTAAGTGTAAGTATATGCATATAATGCATACGCTGCAATGGAGTTAAACTTAATGAATATGCCCTATCTTCCTCTTCAAGACTTTTAAAAGTAACACGTCTAATGCTGTTATAAGGAAACAATGGCTCGTTAACTAGGTTATCTAAATCGTCCATATTTCAAATGTAATTAAATTTGATGATTGCATAAAACAAAAACAACAAAAGATGTTATATTCGGTCAGCAAAACAATCATTAACTGTATAAATTATGATTAGGTTGATTGTAGGATTTATTGATTGTTTCAACAATAGGATTTTATACTTTCAGAGATTTTGAAAATCTTACTAGTCTTCAAATTATAAAAATCACAATTCAATTTATACACTTTTGTTACCTAAATGGCACATAAAAAACAAAAGCCCAGTGAGGGCTTTTGCTGTTTCAATTATAACTTTCTGGGTATAAAAAACGCTACTGCAAAAATTGATAAGAAAGCTATTGAAATATAAAAGGCAACAATAATATTTCCTCTTATCCTTTCCTTTTCACTTTCCTGTGAATATTTCTTTAGAATTGGTTGATAACGCTTTTTTTGATAATAGAGCATCGTTAATACAATGACTGTTGCTGATAGGCCTATGTGTTGGAGCAATTGTATTGAGTATGGGAATGTTAAACAACTCCTACTCTCGATGCAAGCACCACGCTATGGCCAACCCAAGGCTTACTGGAGCAGGCTGGTAAGTTGATTATGTATACCGAAAGACCAACAGTTGTCGGACTTCTTTGTTATATTATCTGATAAGAAGGGCTACTAAAGGCAAAGAAGCAAAACCTAAAATAATATATAGCCATGATAAAATTTCGGTTCTTCTGTTATTAGTTGCTGATGTCTTATAGTGTTCATAAATACTTAAATAACGCTTATTATAGGTAAACCATAAATAATTTATTACTGTAAATGCTAAGCCAAAAATTGTAAATGTGCTACCTATCTGAGGAACATTACTCTCCACAAAGAGGTAATAGATTATTGCAAAAACACTAGTTAAAAGAAAAAATGTAGGTACGCTAATAATACCAGTAGCCGTCAACCAAGGGATATCATTTTTGTATTTATTATCTTTATAATATCTTTTAAAAATATGATAAAAAACCAAATTATACCAATTCATATAAATTTATTTAACGTTTTGTTCCTAACCAATTATCAATATATCTGCCTTGGTCTAATACTGTATAACCTACACCTATTACGAATGTGAATGGGTTTGCTTTCATAAATAACATCCCTGTACTAGCTCCTGCTTTAACCCAATTTGCAGGATTATTAGGGTTGTTAAATAGCTTTTTACCTGCATCATAAGCTCCATAAATTCCTAATGCTTTTCTTGCAAAACCGAGATACTTGGCTGTTGCATTTGAACTTATCCTATTTGCTCTAGTAAGAGTTTCGGCTGAACGCACTTGACCATCTATCCGATGCCCATAATTTAGAACTTGTTTTGCATCACTTAAATAGCTTGACTCCAACACACTAACAATACTCCCTACAATTCCAAGATACATTTCTTTATCCCCGCCACCTTGAGCAAAGCTAAATATCATAACCCAAATTATTTCTTAAATAGCCAATAACCATTGGAAATAATATTACAACTACAATTAACACTATGATGAGAATACCATTTCTTTTCCTATTTGGGTCATCTGTTTGGTCATAGGTATCAAGTATTTCAACATACTTTTTCGAGTACCTACGATGATTTATTATGTAAAAAATTATCAAAGTAATAATCGCATAAATTTTATGCGATTCCATTTTTCTAGGTAAAATATTTGCTATAGAAAGAACCGTCAAAATACTCAAAATAATAAACCCTTGTATTACAGCAATAACTCCTTCGGCAAAGGGATATGGGTAATCTTCTCTCCATTTTTGATATTGCTTATATACACGATAAAATATGTAATCAAAGAACTTATTCATCCCAATGCTCTCCTATGCTTTTACCTGAATACAATTGTACTCCTGTATTTATTAAAAAATAAGAGCCTGAAACCATCCAACCAACTCCTGGAATAAAACCTGCTGCTCCAAAGGTTGCATCAAGAACATTGCTAGTCGTTAATCCATCTCCTAAGACAATGTCATACCCTGTTACTAATAATCCTGCTGCTCCAAGTTTTGAACCTAAGGATTTTGCTCCTTGAAAGGCTTTTCCAGTAGCTTTAAAACTGTTCGCTTTCCATCCTACTTTTGTACTTGTAAATGGGTTTTTAGTATAAATTTTACCTGTTGTCTTGCCTTTCCAATATAAGTCATTATGTAAAGCATTCCCTTTTACAGAGAAATATGTACCTGCTGCACCAACACCTGTTTCAAAAGCATCACCGAAAATATTACCCCCATTACTTTGGGCCATATCCACCACACTATTAAACTTAGCCCTATCTGCATTTTGTTGGTCGCGTATTTTAAAATCGTTAATTACATTTTGCGAGTAGTTAATGTGATAATTATCATCATTTCTGGTATAATCATCTACATCCGGGATAAAACCCAAACTTAAAGCGAATTTTCCATCGGGAATATAGTTCTCTAAAACTTCAATAACCTCCCATCCACCTCTTCCCGTTTCCTCCACAGAAGTGTAGGTATCTCTGCCTGGAAATTTCTGCCTGAATAGTTCTTTTCCTGTTTTTTTATCAATTGCAATATAATCATGAGCAGAAAGTCCTAAGGGATCAATAAAAGATGTTGGATTATTAGCCATGGCCAAATAAGGGCTAGCATGTTGCATTAATGGGTCGGGCTGCATCCAGCGGCCTATTTGCATATCGTAACTGCGGGCCATAAAATCGTACCAATTTAAACCGTAACTGGCATTGGCATTATCGGTAAATTCATTTCGCTCAATACTTTGACTATTATACCTAGTATTACTACCGCTTAGGCTCTGCGTGTGCGATACCTCAAATGTTAAACCAAATGGATAATAATTAAACTCTTCTAGCATTTGTTTATTGAACGATACTTTGATACCCATCAATCATCATATTGCTTTCCAATATTAACGAATCAATTAGCTTCATTTTAGCTTCATCTTTTTTAAACTTTTGTTTTGCTTCTTCTAAGTCGGCAATGCCATCTTTCCAAGGTGCTTGCAGGTAATTAATCCAATTGGGCATAAGCTTTTTCATGGCGGCATCATTGGTAGTAGTATAAAAGTTTTTTAGTCCTACAATGGCTTTTTGTTGTAATGCCTTATCTGCAAGTTGTAGGTAGTTTACATACAATTAACTAATAGTTGTTTTCATTAATTAACCCCCACTCTAAAAACAATTTTACCAATTCCATTTTGTTCTGCACCTCAAATTTTTGTTTTAATCGTTTAATATTTTGATCTACAGTATTTGGAGATACTATTAAAATTTCGGCAATTTTTTCACGGTTTAGACTATGATAAATTGCACTTACTAATTGAATATTCTTTTCAGATATTTTAATTACAGAACCATTATATTCAATTTTTATTCCATCGTCTAATTTCGTTAAATCTGCAAGTTTACTTAACTCTAGTAGTTCACTTTGTTCTTGCAATTTCGTGCATTTACATTTTAATGTGTGAATTTGTTTTTGTAGTTCTGTATTGAGTAAAGGATCAATAAACAGTGCGTTTTCTTGTAAGCAATCAATAACCTTTTTAAGCTTTAGTGCAGAGAACCCCTTTAATAAATAAGCATCGAAGCAATTATGTTTTATAGCGGTAGGAAATGCAACATTAGCATATGCAGACACTCCAATTATTTTAACAAGCGGGAATTCTGTCTTAATTTTTAATGCTGCTTCTAATCCATTTAATTTTGGCATAATAGTATCGCACAAAATCATATCAAAGTAATGTTCACGGCAAAGCTTAATTAGCTCCTCCCCATCTGCTACTGTGGTAATTACCTGATGACCAAGTTCACTTACTATTTTAGCATGTAAGAATTTATCAATAGGATTATTATCTGCTATTATAAAAGAGTGGTTAAGATTCATCGTATTATCAAAGATAATGAATATCACTTCATAAAAACAATGTACTAATTTCGGTATATTTAAAAAGTGTACCGAAACCGGTACACTAAAGTATAAAATATTAATAGATATTTGTTTAACAATAATTTTAAAACCATTATGAAATTACTCAAAAATACATTTATTATTATGCTACTATTTAGCATGGTATTTAATTTAAGTTCGTGTAAAAAGGATATTGAACCCACGAGTGGAGATATTAAACTTACCGTTATTGAGTACGGTAGCAACAATCCAATTAAAAATGTTGCAGTTGGGTTATTAAAACGCACTCCTAATAGCGGCTTAGGTGCTGCGAGTTATAGCGTAATAACTACCGCTAATACTGACGAAAACGGTATGGTAAGCTTTGGAGCTTACAACGATTGGAGTCAACTTTATATTGATGTGCAACACCCAAACTATTATGATATTAGTACCATAAGTGTTACTCAATTGGTTAAAGACCAACGATTGATTAAGCTATCTGGAGTTTCTTATGTAAGTGTACGTTTTATAAATGTTAATAATAAAGACAAACCTGAAACGGTACTCGGCTATTATTTTGACCCATATAGTGGAGGAGGTAGTATGCCTCCAACAATCTCTGCAATTGATACCCTCTATAACATTTTTTTAATTCCCGCGCTGCACAATACAAACGTTGTGTATTCCTTATTTCAAGATGATAACGAAAGGAATAATGGCAACCCTTATTTAAGAAGTAAAAAAGTACCATTCACAACTGCACAGACTAATGATACTATTTATTTAACAGTTAACTATTAATTTTTAATTATATGAAAACAATTTACATCGCATGCATAGTCATGCTATGGCGAAGCTTTGCTTTTGCTCAAACAGACACATCTACATTTTTGGGTAGTATTCAATAATTTATGCTACACAAATCAATACTTCAACTAACAAATTTATTTTATCAACCCAACATTTCAGCAATCAAATTATCCAAGCATTTTTTATTGAACGATACTTTGATACGCATCAATCATCAAATTGCTTTCCAATATTAACGAATCAATTAGCTTCATTTTAGCTTCATCTTTTTTAAACTTTTGTTTTGCTTCTTCTAAGTCGGCAATGCCATCTTTCCAAGGTGCTTGCAGGTAATTAATCCAATTGGGCATAAGCTTTTTCATGGCGGCATCATTGGTAGTAGTATAAAAGTTTTTTAGTCCTATAATGGCTTTTTGTTGTACTGCTTTATCTGCAAGTTGTAGGTAGTTTACATATTGGTTCATAAATGCAAATCGGTAAAAACCAAACTTACCCAACCAACTTTCGTAATAAGTAGTTTCATCTTTAGTTGAGTATTCTGCCAGGATATTAGCAATGGTTAATTGTAACTGTGCGTTTTTAATGGTTTTATTTTCGTTTAAATAGGTTATCACCAATAAAGAATCGGTGGCGGCTAATGCTTGCAAACTTGCCCCTACTACACTATAAGCCGAATCGTTAACAGCAGTTTTATATACATCAATATTTTTAGATGGATTGTATTGCGCCAACAATGTAACTGCCTCGGCACGGTTTGCCGATTTTGGGTCGTTTAAAGCTATTTCACTTAACTTTTTATCAAACAATGCACGTTGTAATGGATTAACTTTTTCAACCACGCTTAAACCTAAATCTCGCACTCCCCAAAACTCGTGGTTTAATAAGTAGTTTATAATTTCTACATCATTTTCAGTAATGGAGTCGGCCAAGTTATCCATATACATTTTTGCTGCATATTTTTTATCCATAAATAATGGTGCTTCCATTAAGTAACGTTTATACTCGCTTGATGGTTTATCATCATTAATCACTGCAAGTAAACTTTTATCAGCATCTACATTCAAAAACTTAATTCTTGCATCGGTAGTAAACTCATACGATTGTTGTTTTTCTGTAACGGTAATTTCCTCTTTTTTAATTCCGTTTTCGGTATAAATATCAACCTTAATGGGCAATTTATATAAACCCATTGTGCTATCTTGTTTTTGGGTGATGATGAGTTTAACGGTTTTCTTTTCGTTGCTATACACATAATTAAAATCGAGCACGGGATGGCCTGCTTTTAAAAACCATTGGTTAAAATACCAGTTTAAATCCTGGCCTGTTACTTCTTCAAAAGCCAAACGTAAATCAGCCAATTCAACTGTTTTGTGTGCATGTTTTGTTAAGTATAGTTTTAATGATTCAAAAAAAGCATCATCACCAATAATTTTGCGCAATTGATGCAAAATTAATCCGCCTTTTTGGTAGCTTATCACATCAAACATATCATCTCTGCTTGCATAATGGTAGCGTATTGGCTCCACTTTATGCTTATTTTTTTGATTTAAGTAAGCCCTCAAATTATTATTAAATTCGCAATCGGCTTCCATTGCACCATATTTAGCCTCTTGCCAAATATATTCGCCATAGGTTGCAAAACTTTCGTTTAAAGGCACGTTGCTCCAGCTTTCGCAAGTAACCAAATCGCCAAACCAATGATGGAATAATTCGTGTGCAATAACATCTTCGTGTGGGTTATCTAAATGCTCTCGGTAATCGTGTTGCAAGCCATCATTAAAAACCGCAGCTGTAGTATTTTCCATAGCACCACTTACAAAATCGCGTACCACAATTTGGCTGTATTTATTCCAAGGGTAATCAACCCCAAGTTTTTTACTAAATACTTCCATCATTTCGGGTGTATTGCCAAACACCATTTTTGCATACTTTTTATAGGCGGGTTCTACATAATAATCAACTGCAATACTATCTCTCCAATAATCTTTAACCTTAGCAAAATCGCCCACTGCAAGCATTATTAAATAAGGTGCATGTGGTTTGTTTTGTTTCCAAAAATCTGTACGTAAACCATCGGCATTGTACTTGCTCATCATTAACTCACCATTGCTTAAGGTTATGTCTTTATCTTCAACAGTAATTGCAATGTCGTGTGTTATTTTTTCATTTGGCGCATCAATAGTAGGAAACCAACACGAGTTGGATTGTGTTTCTCCTTGAGTCCAAATTTGGCGAGGTTTATCTTTATCTTCACCAGTTGGGTTAATAAAATATAAGCCTTTATCATCAGTAATGGCAACACCTTTTAAACCTTTTATTTCGTTTGGTTTGGCTACATAATCAATAAATAACCTAAATGATTGTGAACGTTTATAGGTTTTATCTAAAAACACTTGCAACTTTTCGCCATTGTAGTTGTATTTAAGTGTTAAAGTATCATCGTTATTAGTTAACAAAGCCACTTTATTTATTTCAAACCCACGTGCATCAAGGGTTACATCCGTAATATCATAAAAATAAGGTTTGGCAGTCAATACTGCTTTCCCCAATACAAATTGCTTGCTGTAATTAAAACCAACAGCTAGTTGCATGTGTTCCAAATCAATTTGTTTAGCAACGGTTTCGCGATATGGTGATTTTACTGTAGGCCTTACAGTAACAGTATTTAAAGTAGTATTTTTAAGTTGGGTGTTTTTTGATGCATTGTTTTTATTTACTTTGCAAGCAGTAAAAATAATTGAACCCAAAATTACGGTTAAAAACGTTTTGTTAATGCTAATCATGGGGTACAATTAAACAATAAATATTTAAACTATAAAATAAAATGCTTACCGCTAAAGTAAACGATAACCAACAATTTGAAATTGACACCAAATTGAACCAATTTACACTTAATGGCGAAGCCATTTCTGCCGACTGGACCAAGATAAGTGAAACCAAATATCATGGCATAATTAAAAACCAATCGTTGATGGTTGAATTGGTAGGAACTGACGAAACTGGCAAACAAATGGACATTTTGGTTAATGGTGTAAAATACCAAGTAGCCGTGCAAAACCAGTTTGATGCTTTGCTTAAGCAATTGGGGCTTGATAAATTAGCAACAGCTAAAGTTAATAACATTAAAGCACCCATGCCAGGATTGGTTTTGCGCATAATTGTAGCTATTGGTGATGAAGTTAAAAAAGGTGATGCCTTATTGGTACTTGAAGCCATGAAAATGGAAAATGTAATAAAAGCTGCTGGTGATGGTGTGGTTAAAAAAATAACTGCAATTGAAAAAACAGCCGTTGAAAAAGGTGCGGTGCTAATAGAGTTTGAATAAGTAGGTACTCACTGAAAAGCATTTACAACGAAATTTTAGTTTATCAATGCTTATTTAGCAAACAAGACCAAGCCTGAAATGCTACCATTATTAAAGAAGAGTCATTCAAACAAAACAACAACCCCGAAGGGGGTGAAATAATATAAGGGAAATGTTATTGGAATTGACCAACCTACCGTACGAAAAACAAAAAATATCAACCTAATATTTATCTGATGTTAAGAATAATATCACCCTTGCAGGGTTTTGTTTAAAGTTGTTTCTTTTTGTTATAATAATGCACATCCCTTCGGGATTCGATATTCCGATTTAAAACATTTTCGGAAAAACCCAGCAAGGTCTTAAACTGCAATTAACATTGTTTTTCAAACGAAATTAAATCCATTCGAGATTGGATATTCGATTTAAAACATTTGCGGATAACACATGAACCCAGCGGGTTCAAACGTTTATAATTAATAAACTCAAACCGCATTCGACCCCAGCGGGGTCGCACATTTACAAGCTATAAAATAACATTATCGCATATCGCGATCTGCGATATGCGATATTTAGGAATTGACTAATTAATATTACACATAAAATAAACCTAATTCTTAAGTAACCTTTTTATCCCGCTTCCCTATTACAATCCAAGCAAAAACTTAATGGTGTCTTCACCATCAGCGTAATCAACAAGGCCGGGTTGTTGTGCTTTGCCTAATGGAATGCTGTTTACAAAATTAATTTTACTCACCACACATTGTATTTGTTCGGCATTGTTATTTAATGTTTCGGTTAATTCATCTAAAGTGTTGTATCGCTGGTAATGCAATAAACCAAGTGGTGAAGCAATGTTTTCATCTTCTTTTAGCAACAAAAAATCATTGTCTAAATGTGTGGCCAAATTCATCAATAATATTGCTTTATGATACGTATAGTTATTCGCATATTTATGGTGATTCATGTGATCATTAAATGCTTCTATGCCATCTAAAAATAAGGTTACATCATAATCTTGAGGTACATAAAGTTTAGATACATTACGACAACCCAACCCGAAATAAGTAAATATATCATCACCAAGTTTTATATAATCTTCAGGTGTTTCGAGTCCTGTTAGTACCGCAACACTGGTGCGCGCTTTACGCAATAAATGTGGTTTGGTTTTAAAATAATATTCAAAATAACGATTGGTGTTATTGCTACCCGTTGCAATTACTGCATCAAAATCTTTGGGCAAACGGTGTTCAATAATTTCAATTCGATTGGCCAAGGCTGGTTCAATAGCAATTAGGTTTTCAATTACCCACTTCATCAGCACAATATCATCTGCCGAAAGTTTAACTATTGCTTTGTGGCCACATGCTAAAACCGACAATAAATCGTGTAATCCAACAAGCGGAATATTTCCGGCCATAATAATAGCCACAGTTTTTGGTGCTGGTGTAGAAATATTTTGATAACTTGCTAACCAATTCTGTATATTAACGGCACTTAATTCATCGCCCCAAGCTGCAACCGATTTTTGTACATAGGGTACAGTAAACCAAGGGTTATGAATATGTGCTTTATTAAAAACCTCGTTATTTGTTTGGGCTTGATGCTTAAAAAAAGTACCAAGCTTTGATAGGGTTTGTATAGAATGTTGAAAATTCATCGCTATTTAGAACAATTATATTTTTTAATGCAAAGCAACAAAACTTATTTTGCATTTGTTATATTAACTGAAAATAAAGAACAATTATGGCTATAATGATTACTGACGAATGCATCAACTGTGGTGCATGCGAACCTGAATGTCCTAACAATGCAATTTACGAAAGTGGTGCAGAATGGGCTTGGGCTGATGGAAACTCTTTAACCGGAACTATTGAAGTAAATGGTGAGACAATAGATGTATCAAAACGTTTTGCTCCTGTATCAGACGACACTTACTTTATTGTAACTGCTAAATGTACAGAGTGTGTTGGGTTTCATGAAGAACCACAATGTGCTGCAGTCTGTCCTGTAGATTGCTGCATACCTGACCCTGACCATGTAGAAACAAACGAGCAATTATTGGCTAAAAAAGATAGAATGCATTTGTAATATTATCTTAAACAAAATTTATTAAAGAGTCTCGCAAATTTTGCGGGACTTTTTTTTTGGTTGATTTTGTAGTTGTGCAATTCAGAGATATAGACATTTGATAAAAAGCTTAATTATTAAATTGCTATCAAACATAAAACATACCAATTACAGAGAGGATATAGATAACGATTACAATCCACGAGTCGGCACCAATACCAAGTTTACGATTGGGAAGTTTAAAAATCATTCCGATAACATACACTATTGTAATAAGCATGGCTACAGCTGTTAAATAAATATTAAGGTTACCCGCTTTAGGCAAAATTGAGTCGTTGGTAATTAGCGTGGCAACTAAAAACAAAACAGGTAAAAAAGCATTTCCACCAAAAATATCACTGATAATTGGTTGATAGGTTTTATCCTTTACAAATGCTAAACCACCAGATATTTCGGGCAATGAAGTAACTAATGCTAAAATTGTAGCACCAAATACAACTCCATTTATATTAAAATGTGTAGCAATAACATCACTCGTGGCTTCTAATAACACACCAAATACCAGTACAATAATTGCAATGCTAATTAACCAAGTTATAGCCGATTTTCTGGTATAAATTGGAGCAACCACCTTGGTTAATTTTGTTTGTTTTTTATCTTTAATTCCCCTCAATAATAAAATACTCACTATCCACGAAAGTGCAATAAGTAATTCAGGAGGTGTGCTTCTATAAGCTATCATTGATTGGTTAAGTTGTTTTCCTAAAATAACAAATGCCAATATTGAAATTAAAAATAGTCCTTGTAAAATACTGGCTTTATCACTCACCAGTGCACTCAATGGTTTTTTCTCTTTTCTTGATGCAAAATCAAACAGCACCAATAGCATAGATTGAATTACAATACCGCCCAAAATATTACCTACTGCTAAATCTATGTTTCCTTTGCTTGCTGCACTTACAGTAATAGCAATTTCGGGCAAATTAGTAACTATAGATAAAATAATTGTTCCGCCAAATGAACTTCCTAAATTAAATTCATCATCTATAAAATTAACTACTTCCGAAAGTTTTTTACTGAAAATCCAGAGTAAGATTACGGAAATAAGAAACACCCAAATGCTGTTAGTAAACGATAAATTTAACTGCATATATATGTGCTAAAGTTTATACGAATAACTCGTTTTAAAATGATTTTTTTATTTAAACCGCTAAATTATTTATCGTATCATTTTCTATTAATTTATAACTGAAGCTCATTTTTAAACAAAATGCAACAGCAATTTTTGGCGTGTTTTTTATGGATTGATAATAAACTAAACAAATTCAGGACTGAGCCAGCTTCCAAATTCAAATGCGATATCTTTATGCGCAAATGTACCACCACCATAACGTCCTGCCTTTGAAATAATACCAATTGCGTTTGTAGCATCAATCCACTTACGAGGGGTAAGGTTAAAACTATTCAATCCTGCCTGGTTTTTAAAGGTTACGAATTCGTTACCTTTAAAATAAGAATTGTTCATTTATTCCCAAATACCAATAAATTCTAGTGTATTGCGGTTTCGCTCTTCACCATATCTGTTAAAGAAATATAGTCTTCCTCTTTATTCTGCAAAATCGCAATTTCTACTCCCTTTACCTGAATTGTCTTTTTCTTTGCCATAGTCTCTTTATTCAATTTTTAATTATACCGAATTCGGGTTAATTAGAGTACCTGAAAAAATTCAGTTAATAGATTTTTACAACATAGTATGCCAATTCAATAAAATAATTTTCAAGATATTAGTATATAATATTTAATCCATTTTCTGCGAGAACAATTTCGCATACATTTTATCTGATGGTAATATTTCATCAAAATATTGTTACACTAAGCAAAATAGCATTTTAATTATTTGAAACAAGTTTAACACAAGTGATTTAGCAGAATAAATCGTGACTAAAAAGATAGATACTAATTATTAAAGTAAGGAAAACATGCTAACGGACAGCAAGCCCGGCATAGGGTTCCGAAGCTTCGGAAGCAACTAGCTACCATGTAGCGTGGATAGCCCGGCCATGCCCCAAAATACCTAAGAAAAATTTGCTTATAAAATCTTATTTCTTTTTTAGGGTAAGCATAATGTACACGGGCAAGTGGTCGCTATAGCCGCCCACAAATTTATCGCCAATAAAGGTACGCAACGGAGCGCCTTTGTATTTACCTTCGGCCTCTACCATCCAAGGTTGTTTGTATATGGTGGCTGAACTTTTTTGGTAACAAATATTACCTGTGCAATTGGTAATACTGCTGCTAATTATAATTTGATCTAACATAGAAAAATGCCCTCTGTAATAATGCGAGCCTTCGTTGTTTTGTTTTAACTCGTACATAGCATTAAACAAGTTTCCGTTGTTTAAATCGTACTCGTTTGCTTTTGCACGTAGCACACTATCCATGCTTTTATTAGTGGGCTCATCGTTAAAATCTCCCATAATTACAATATTTTCCTGTGGGTTAAGTTGATACAAACTATCGCAAATATTACGTACAACTTGCGCTGCTGCCAAACGTTTGTGTTCGCTCTTTTCTTCGCCACCAATACGCGATGGAAAATGATTAACCAAAACTACAATTTGTGCTTTATTTTTTGCTTGCAAACGCACCAATAACACATCACGGGTTTTGGTATTTTCTAACGGTACATTAACAGATTTTGACGAAATTAATTTAAACGAACCCTTTTTAAACAATAAGGCATTATCAATACTGCGTTCATCTGGGCCATCAATATGCACATACTGATACTTGGCCTTTTTTAACTGCTTATTTTTAGTGATATCATTCAATACTGCACCATTTTCTACTTCGCACATACCAATAATATCAGGCGCTTGCTCGCTATTTATGCCTGAAATTACTTTGGCCATATTATTTATTTTATTCGTGTACTTTTCGGTATTCCAACCTTTTTTTGCGGTAGGTAAAAATTCATTGTCGTTTTTATTGGGGTCGTCAATGGTATCAAACAAGTTTTCTTGGTTATAAAATGCAATGCAAATATTTTGTGCAAAGCCTGCGTGTGCTGCAAATAAAAGGGCTACGATGATGATAATAGTTTTAATCATAATTTTTAAAAGGGGGGCAAACATAATAACAAGTATTTGTTTTGGTAGGTTTTTTTTGTAAACATTTAACACACCAAATCTATTCTAAATTTTAATTGTTAAGTTAAAGTACAAATTGCTACTTTTACACAATGCGAGGCCATATATTTACTAAATACACTCCCCCACCTGCAATTAATAAATTTGAAGAATTGCTTAACTTGTTTTTACAATTAATGCAGTATACCAATGGCGATGTTGCCGAAACCCTAGATTGGATGAATGAGTTGGATAAGCAACATAACCTTACCAACAACCAATATGGGATGGGTAATTTTATTAACGACCTAAAGGAAAAAGGTTACATAAAAGATGATGCCAATAATGGAACGATTATACCCACATCAAAAACCAACCAAACCATACGAAAAAATGCGTTAAACGATATTTTTGGCAAGCTAAAAAAAACACCAAAAGGTAACCACCAAAGTAATAAAACTGGTTTGGGTGATGAGGCTACTGCCGATACCAGAAAGTTTACATTTGGCGATTTACCCGACTCGATTGATATAACTACCAGCATACAAAATGCACAAATTAACCATGGTATTGATTCGTTTACTTTAACAGAAAACGACCTTGAGGTTAGAGAAAAAGATCACAAAAGCCAAGCCAGTACCGTGTTAATGATAGACATTAGCCATAGCATGATATTGTATGGTGAAGACCGAATTACACCTGCCAAAAAAGTAGCCATGGCCCTGGCCGAATTAATTAAAACACGCTACCCAAAAGATACTTTAGATATTATTGTTTTTGGTAATGATGCTTGGCCAATTGAAGTAAAAGATTTGCCTTATTTACAAGTTGGGCCTTACCATACCAATACCTACGCAGGATTAGAATTAGCTATGGATTTATTGCGCAGAAGAAAAAATGCCAACAAACAAATTTTTATGATAACGGATGGCAAACCAACTTGCTTAAAAGAAGGTACAGGATATTATAAAAACAGTTTTGGTTTAGATAGAAAAATAATTAATAAAACACTTAATCAAGCGGCACAATGCCGCAGGTTAGGTATAAGCATTACTACTTTTATGATAGCCAGCGACCCTTATTTACAACAGTTTGTACAGGAATTTACGCAAACTAATAATGGTAAAGCTTTTTACAGCAGCCTAAATGGTTTAGGCGATTTTGTGTTTGAGGATTATGAAAAAAACAGAAAAAGAAAAGTTAGGTAGTCATTAATTATACATTTAAACACCTTTTAAAAACACTTTAAATATGCCTTATATAAAACAACAAAATCCGTTTATAGTGCCTACTACAGATGGAAAACTTATTGAAGAACATTATGGCTTAGCTAGCAGTGGCGATAATGATTTTAGCATTGCCCACATGATTGCCCCAGCCGGTTGGAGCGAACCATACCAAACACCACAGTTTGATGAAGTAACCATTATTTTTAAAGGTAAAAAGTTGTTTGAAATAGATGGCGAACGAATTGAACTAAAAGCTGGCGAAACTATTTTAATTAAAAAAGGAACGCGTGTAAGGTATTCAAACCCGTTTGATGAACCTTGTGAATATTGGAGTTGCTGTGTACCTGCATTTAGTATTGATACGGTGAATAGAGAGGAAGATTAGTTAGCAATTAAGTATTAAGAACTGGCAAAACATTGTGTGGTGGTTTATTGAGTTATAAGTGCTGAGTTACGAATGTTGAGTTATGAGAGTTGAGTTGTGGGTTTTGTGCGGTGGTGCCCTTTAGGGTTAGTGTGTGGGTTGGGGTTGGTAATTTAATATTCCCTTTTTTGAATTTGGATGCAAGAATTTTATTATTCGAATTTATTTAAGATAATTACTAAATTACACGCTTTAATAACCATTAAAATTAGCTGTATGTTTAAAAGAATAATATTGGTTTTGGTAGCTTTATGCATTTTTATTCCGGGATTTGGCTGGGGATTTTTTGCGCATAAACTCATTAATAGGCTGGCCATATTTACCTTACCCGAAGAGTTATTTTTGTTTTATAAAAACAATATTGAATACATTACAGAACATGCAGTAGACCCTGATATGCGTAGGTACAGCGACCCCGAAGAAGCTTGTAGGCATTATGTTGATTTAGATTATTATGAAGCTACCGTACCCATAGATACAGTACCAAAATATTGGAAAGATGCGGTAGCCAAATACACCGAAGATACTTTAAAAGCTTATGGCATTGTGCCTTGGCATATTAACTTAATGAAGTATAAATTAACCGAAGCTTTTAAAGAAAAAAACATCGATAAAATATTAAGATACTCCACAGAAATTGGTCATTATATTGGTGATGCACATGTGCCATTACATGCAACTGAAAACTACAACGGACAAAAAACAAATCAGCATGGTATACATGGATTTTGGGAAAGTAGGTTGCCCGAATTATACAGCGAACAATATGATTTTTTTGTAGGCAGGGCAAGGTATATAGACAATGTGCAAATGATGGCCTGGGGAGCAAGCGAAGGAAGTTATGCTGCCAAAGATTCGGTATTAGATTTTGAACGTAAATTAAATGCAGAATTTGGTAGCGACAGAAAATATAGCAACGAATTGCGTGGCCAAAACATGATTAAAGTTTACTCGAAAGAGTATAGCGAGGCCTACCACAACATGCTAAATAACCAAGTGGAAAGACGGTTACGTGCCTCGGTTATAAATGCAGGTAGTGTTTGGTATACTGCTTGGGTTGATGCTGGGCAGCCAGATTTAACAAACTTAAAACAAGTACCTGTAAAAATAACTGACGAGGAACGTAAAGCCATGATAGCTGAACAGCAAAAAATACTGCAAGAAAAAAAGATGATTGGTAGGCCAGAAGATTAGACTTATACTCACATTTAATTACATGAATCACTTTATAAAAATTGTACTCGTTTTATTTTTAGTTCAACTAACTGTTTTTACAAAAGCACAAAATAGGGCTGATACTTCCATTATAAAATCGCAATTTATTACGTTAACTAAAACGCCAAACTTTAGAAACCATACCAATGTTGATCAACTAAATCAAACGGCAAATTACATCAAAGAATATTTTTTATATTTTGCTGATTCGGTATTTGAGCAACCTTATTTGGTAAATGGAATTGAATATAAAAATGTGGTTGCAGTATTTGGCATCAACAATAAAAACCGAATAATTATTGGGGCACATTACGATGTGTGTGGCAACCAAGAAGGTGCTGATGACAATGCAAGTGGCGTAATTGGTTTATTAGAACTGGCCCGAATGCTTAAGGACAAACAACTTACAAATAGGGTTGATTTAGTTGCTTATACATTAGAAGAACCACCATTTTTTAGAACCGAATTTATGGGTAGTTATGTTCATGCAAAATCATTGGTAACAGAACAAGCCAATGTGTATGGAATGATTTCGTTAGAGATGATTGGTTATTTTAAAGACGAAAAAAAATCGCAAGAATATCCAATAGGAATATTATCGGTAATTTATGGCAACAAAGGCAATTACATTACCTTGGTTAAAAAATTTGGAGCAGGAAAATTTGCCCGTAAATTTTCCCGCAAATACAAATCGAAAGCTACTGTTAGAACTAAAAAATTTACAGCACCAGCAAAACTAACTGGTATTGATTTTTCTGATCATTTAAACTATTGGAAATTTGGATTTAGTGCGTTAATGATAACAGATACTTCTTTTTACCGCAATGCAAATTATCATCAAATTACCGATAAAATGTCGACCATTGATATTAAACGAATGGCCAAAGTGATTGATAGTGTTTATAATGCTTTAATGGCTTTATAATTATCAAACCCTAACTTTTACTTTATCTTTTTGGCGGTAGTTTTCTACTATGTAATAAACAGTAAACAACAGCAGCATTGCCAATATAATGGTGTTTTCTAACCAATGTTCAAATGGATGAACCCAAATTTCTTTAAATAAATTCCAACGGCCAATTACTTCTATAAAATTCCAAAAAATAATAACTGTTGGCACGGCATACCTAATGGCATAATCGTATTTATTTATTTTAATAAGGTTTAAAAATAAATACAACGACCAAAACAATGAACCAAATGCTACAATATAAGTTGCAGGATGTTTATCGCCCGCAATATCTTTATCATACACCAATAACAACACAATATAAAATGTCCATAAAATCATGATGGTTTCTATAAAAGTTAGCATGGCTGTAAGCCTAGTATTATTACCCGAAGCATTAATATGAATTTTTAACTTAAACACTTTTTGAAACCAGTTAAAAAATTGACATTTGGTATTGCTAAACACAAAAAACAACAACATAGTAAGCAATAATCCAAGTGATGACATCATAACCAAATACTCTGGCTTTGTAGCTATTTCACCATCTTCCATTAATGGTGCAACTTGAAGTTTTTCTGCCATCCAAACAAACGAAAACTCAACCCAACCTGTCCAAACTAAAATGCCAGCCAACAAACCCATTAAAGTTGCTACAGATTTGTTATGGTTTTTTATGATTCCCCATATCAAACTAAATGCACCAATTAGCCCAATTACAAATGCACCAATAAATTTATTGTGTTCAAAAATGCCTTCGTTTAAAATCATTAAAGCATGGCCAATGGGCATAAAAAGCAAAACAATTATAAATGCAAAAACTCCTTTTTTGTATTTGTTTATCAATTTCATGTTCAGTTAATTTTCAAGGCAACAAACATAATTTTTATTTAGACTAATTACAAACAAAAGGTTAAAAACAGTATTAGCAACACTGTTCAATGCATATTAAACACTGGTTTTTAGGAAATAAAAATAAATTGGAATGAAGGATAAGCTAAAATAAATTCTTTTTACGGAAATATAATACACCAATACCAGAAAGCAAAAGTGCTACAAACATGATAATCCAAAAAGCAAATGGATTTTCTTCAAGAGGTACGCGCACATTCATACCATACAAACTTGCAATTAAAATGGGTATTGATAAAATAATGGTAATAGAAGTTAAAAACCTAATGGTAATGTTTAAGTTATTTGATATAATAGATGAGTGTGCTCCCATCATATTTCCTAAAATATTGCTATAAATTTTGGCCATTTCAATGGCTTGTTTGGTTTCAATTACTACATCATCAATAAGCTCGCGTTCGGTTTCTTTTAGGTTGGCCATAAAACTAAGTTGCTGCAAACGCATCATCATTAATTCGTTACTTTTAAGAGACGTATTAAAATAAACCAAACTTTTTTCGAGGTTAAGTAATTGAACCAATTCCCTATTTCTGGTTGATTTGTGCAAGCTAATCTGTATCTCGTCTGCTTTATTGTTGATGTTTTTTAAATACTTTAAATACAAAATAGATGCACGTAAAAACAATTGCAACACCATTCTATCGCGGTATTGTGCATTAAGCGAACGTACTCTTTGCTCAACAAACTCTTGGGTAACTTCGGTTTGTTTGTTAGATACCGTAACAATAACATCACGTTTAATGATGATACCTAAAGGTAGAGTAATGTATGGTAAATCGTAATTAAAACCAATTTCTAACGGAACCCTACAAACAATTAACATACAATTTTTATGCTGCTCTACACGTGGGTTTTCGTCAGCATCTAATGGGTCGCTAATTAAATCAGGGGTTATAAGTAGCTTTTGACTTAAAAACTCAATTTCGGCTGGAGTTGGTGCAATAACATTAATCCAGCAATCTTTTTCAACTTGCTCAATTTGTACTAACCGTCCGCTAACTGTTTTAAAATACTGAATCATCCAATTGCAACATTACTATTTTTATGTTAATGTAAAGCTAACTTTTTTATGGTGTACTGAAGGACAGGCAGGCTGTATTTTCTCGGAAAAGATTTAATACTTTTTTTTGATTTAAGTAACTGATATTTATAACTGATAATATACAACTAATAGTTTTACTTAGGCCAATTAGGGCATAGTCATTGTGTAGTACTTTTACAGACCTAAATTCCAAAATACGATTTGTAGTTTATTTCAGATTTGCGCCATTTTATCAAATACAAGAATAATTTTGCGAATAAGTAGTTTAAACTTTTTATATTTGAATAAAATTAACAATACTAAAAAATGGTAGTAGAGTTTAGTGTAAAGAATTTCAGATCAATATCTGACCTTCAAACTTTAAGTTTTGTAGCAACAAATTTAAAAAGTTCAAAGGAGAATGAATCCTTAGATTTTAATAATATAGTTTTAGACGGGGAGAATAAACTACTTAAAACAATAGGTATTTATGGAGCCAATGCAAGTGGAAAAAGTAACATAATAAAAGCTTTTGAATACTTTTGTGAAGCCATTTCAGATTTGCCTAGTCCAGAGTCTAGACTTTCGAAATTAACTCAACCTTTTTTATATCAAGATAATTTTGAACAAAAAGATTCGTTTTTTCAAATAGTATTATTATTAGAAGGTAAGAAATATAGATATGGATTTACAGTTAAGAAAAATCCAGATTTAAAAACCAATCCGAATGCAAGTAGAGAAATAATTACGAGCGAATGGCTGTTTGGACCTAAAAATACTAATCAAGTTAAATATTTTTCCAGAAAAAAATTGTTAATTGATAAATCAAATTTACCAGGTGGTGATAATATCGCCCCATTGGAATATGATCATACTCTTTTTTTGATTCATGCAGCATCATACAATAAGGATATTTGCGCAAAGCTTAGAAATAATATTAAAGGGTATATTACTTCTAAGTTTAGTTCTAAAAATGACTTTTATAGATTTCATTCTATAAGACAAATTGAGAATGAAGATTTAAAACCTAGGTTTTTAAAGTTTTTAAACTCTTTCGGTCTTCATTATCAAGATGTGTACTTTAAAAAGGATGATGAGTCCGATAATACATATACACTCGATAAAGTATTTCTTACGAAAAAATCGTGTAATGATTATGATAAGATAGTAACACTAAATATGCACGAAAATGAATCAGATGGCACAAAGAAGTTATTTGATATTGCAGGGTTATTATTGCATGCTTTGAACATTGAAGTAGGTGGCTTAATTATTATTGATGAAATTGATAGTAATTTCCACCCTTCTTTGTTAATTAAAATTATAGAATTATTCAACGATCCAGAAATTAACAAATCTAATGTGCAGCTTTTATTCACAAGCCACGATACAAATTTAATGTCTCCATCTATAATGCGAAGAGATCAATTTTATTTTTCTGAAAAAGAAGCTAATGATGGCACAAAACTTTATTCATTAGCTGATTTAAGAGGTATTAGAAATGATTCTGATTTTGCAAAACAATACCTTGCAGGATTTTATGGTGGAATTCCTGTTTTATCTGATTATTTAACTAGCAAAAATATTGAAGAAGATGGAACCTTGGGAAATTAGATCTGATGATATTAGAGAGATAGATACGAAAAGAGTTTTTATCATTTTTTGTGAAGACGGTGCTGTAGAACCAACTTATTTCGATCTCTTTAAACGAATTGATCTACAAGTTTCAGCAATTGGTAATGCAAAACAACACCATGCTCAAGTAGATTATGCAACCGAATATTTTCGCAAAAATGATTTGATTGAAATTTCAGAACAGGGTACTGAGGTATTAAAAATTGATGATGGAGCACAGGTATGGTGTGTTTTTGATAGAGATAGAGAGCCAAATGACGGAAAAGACTCCGCATTTAATGATTCTATTATCGCTGCAAATGCAAAAGGTATAAGAACTGCCTGGAGTAATGATGACTTTGAACTTTGGGTTTTGTTACATTTTGAAGATGTAGATCCAAATGATAATGAGTTCCTTAGTAGAACAAAGTATTACGAAAGATTAACCGCTATTCTAAAAAATAATTATCCTGAAGATAGAATGTTTAATAATGAAAAATTTGATTATTATGAATCTATGAAAAGTAAAAATAGATTTCTAAGATATACTTATCAAATTATGAAAGAAAATGTTCAAGAGGCCATTATTAGAGCTGAAATTTTAGAGGAATTTCATTCTTCAACTCTTAAACCAACACATTTACATTGTCCATGTACAAAAGTCCATCATTTAGTAAAAGAGCTAATTGCTTAGACTGTTTCTATAAAACCTATATTATTTACGAATTAGCTTCTAACTATCTAATAAAGACTGTATATATGGAGAGCACCAATTAATAAATTAAATTTTCAGTACCTACCCAAAAATCACCCCATAAAAAAGCGGAACTCAAATTGAATTCCGCTTTTACTTTTTTATAATTAAACCCTAGTTATGCGTATGCCTCTGTAGGAATACAAGCACATATTAAGTTTCTATCACCATACGTATTGTTAACACGACCTATTGTTGGCCAAAATTTAGCGGCTTTTACATAAGGTAATGGATACGCAGCTTGTTGACGGCTGTATTTATGATTCCACTCGTCAGCCGTTACCACATGTGCGGTATGCGGTGCATTTTTTAATGGGTTATCTAACTTATCAGATTCGCCAGTAATAATTGCTTCAACTTCGTGTTTAATTGCAATCATGGCATCACAAAAACGATCCAACTCTACTTTAGGTTCGCTTTCGGTTGGTTCAACCATAATAGTACCTGCTACCGGAAAACTCATTGTTGGTGCATGGAAACCATAATCCATCAAACGTTTTGCAATATCTTCTGCCTCTATCCCACTTGCACCTTTAAATACACGTGTATCTAAAATCATTTCGTGTGCACAACGGCCTTTACTACCAGTATATAAAATCTCATAATGCTCTTCTAATCTTGCCTTAATATAATTTGCATTTAATATGGCATATTTAGTAGCATCTTCTAATCCTTTTGTACCCATTAAACGAATGTATGCGTAAGAAATTAACAAGATAGAAGCACTACCCCAAGGAGCTGCACTTACCGCTGTCATACTCTTATCGCCACCATCCATATTAACCACGGCATGGCCTGGTAAAAACGGAACTAAATGTGCTGCCACACCAATTGGGCCCATTCCTGGTCCGCCACCACCGTGTGGTATACAAAATGTTTTATGTAAATTTAAATGGCAAACATCGGCACCAATATTAGCCGGACTAGTTAATCCAACTTGTGCATTCATGTTTGCACCATCCATGTAAACTTGTCCGCCATTAGCATGTATCAATTCACAAACTTCGGTAATACGCTCTTCAAATACACCGTATGTACTTGGGTAAGTAATCATCAAACAAGCTAAATTATCTTTATGCAATTCTGCTTTTTCGCGTAAATCGTCAATATCAACATAACCGTTTTCTAAGGTTTTTGTAACCACTACTTTCATACCAGCCATTGCCGCACTTGCAGGGTTTGTACCATGTGCCGATGAAGGAATTAATGCAACATTACGGTGTGATTGCCCTATTGATTTAAAATATTCACGTATCACCATTAATCCAGCATACTCGCCAGATGCACCCGAATTTGGTTGCAAACTCATACCAGCAAAGCCAGTAATTTGTTTTAAGTATTCGGTTAGTTCATTAAATATTTGGGTATAACCCGTAGCTTGATTTCTAGGAATAAAAGGATGCAATGCACCAAAACCAGGCATAGTTACCGGAATCATTTCGGCAGTTGCATTTAATTTCATGGTACATGAACCTAATGCAATCATGCTATGGCAAAGCGATAAATCTTTCGACTCAAGCAATTTAATATAACGCAACATTTCGTGCTCGCTATGGTAAGAGTTAAATACCTCATGGGTCATATAATCGCTATTACGAATATAATTATTGGGTACATTAAGCTCGGTAGTATCAAGTGCATTTAGGTTTGATGCTTTGCCCGTAAGTGCCGATACTAAATTATTTACATCTGCAATGGTATGTGTTTCATCAAACGCAATTCCAATATGTTTGCCATCAACATTACGCACATTAATTCCTTTAGCTAAACAATCAGCTAATGCTTTTTCTGCATTTGGTACTTCAACTAAAATGGTATCAAAAAAGTGTTTATTTTTTTGCGTAAACCCAACTTCGGTTAATACTTTACCCGCTTGTGCAGCTAATCCATGAATACGTGCAGCAATATCTTTTAATCCCTTAGGACCATGATATACGCCATACATACTGGCCATTATTGAAAGTAAAACTTGTGCAGTACAAATATTTGAAGTTGCTTTTTCGCGTTTAATATGTTGCTCGCGCGTTTGCAAAGCCATACGTAATGCGGGGTTTCCTTGCGCATCAATTGATACACCAATTAAACGACCTGGCATTTGACGCTTGTAGGCATCTTTTGTAGCAAAATATCCTGCATGTGGGCCACCATAACCTAAAGGCACACCAAAACGTTGGGTTGAACCACAAACTACATCAGCACCCCACTCACCTGGAGGAGTTAATAAAGTTAAGCTTAATAAATCGGCAGCTACGGCAACTTTTACACCTGCAGCAATTGCTTTTTCCATAAATGCGGCATAATCAAACACCACACCGTTACCGGCTGGATATTGAATTAAAGCACCAAAAAAAGTATCGTCAAATGTTATTGTTTCGTGGTTACCTACTACCAACTCAACACCAATTGGCTCGGTACGTGTTTTTAAAATATCAATAGTTTGTGGAAAGCACAATTCAGAAACAAAAAACTTAGTTGCTTTATCATTTTTACTTTCGGCATGTAACATGTGCATGGCTTCGGCAGCAGCAGTACCTTCATCAAGTAAACTAGCATTTGCAATTTCCATTCCTGTTAAATCTACCACCATCGTTTGGTAGTTTAGTAATGCTTCTAACCTGCCTTGAGCAATTTCTGCTTGGTAAGGTGTGTAAGCAGTGTACCATCCTGGATTTTCGAAAATATTGCGCAATACTACATTTGGTGTATGTGTGCCATAATAGCCCATACCAATAAAATTTTTGTGTATGGTATTTTTTTCTGATACCTCTTTAAGCATGGCCAATAAATCCATTTCACCTAAAGCTTCTGGCAAATTCATACGTTGTTTTAAGCGTATGTGCGAAGGAATAGTTTCGTCAATTAGTTGATCTAAACTAGCTACACCAATGGTATTTAGCATAGCATCAGTGTCGTTTTTCATCGGTGAAATGTGGCGATAAATAAACTCGTCACGGTGATTGCTCGAGATTTGCATATAAGGTTTTAAATTTTTGTTTTTATTTTGATAATAGTTGGGCGAATTTAAACATTTTACACACTTATAAAAGGATGATATAAGTTTGCTTTATTTTTAAAACAAACACGCCTACTTCAATCATAAAAACCACAGCATACCGCAGTATTATTTGGGTTGATGAGTTAGCTAGCAATCTGATAATAAAAACTCCGATACCTATAAAATAAACATGGCAGATGTGCTTGAAGTTTGGCAATTTGTATGTACCCTAAATGTATCTGATAAAAAAGAAGAAGAGCTTAACCTAGAAAGTATAATGAATATGCTTAAAAGCATGCGTGTTGAAATGGAAAGTATTAAACAAAAAATTAAAAATTAAGTAGAGATAATTGTGTGAAATAGTTAATAACTATTTCTTTATAAATTACTTTATTCCTTCAACAAAACCTATTTTGAATATCCCGACCTTTTTTAGACTAATTATAATAGACTTCATTTCAACTAAAAATGATAAATATTTAAGCAGACAAATATATAAATATCATAATAATCACATATTGAAGATTTTACGTTGTTAATCCAATAATTAGTAAACAGCAAAATCATTTTATATTGCTGATTATGTACAACTTAAACTATTTGTTTATTTGTTTATTTGTTTATTCCTTTGATTAACAAAACTAAACAAATTACAAGATTATGAAAACTAAACAAATTGTGTTAACGCTATTTTTAATGGTAGCTTTAACATTTGCATCTAATGCACAAGAAAACCAAATTTTAATTGGTTGTTTCTCTGGCTCTAGCCCAAGTATGGGTTATAGCAGTGCAAAACTCGATATTATTATGAAATTGTATTTAAATGATGGCAATACTTATAATAATTGCACTATTAAATACGATACCGATGAGAATGGTAATGGCTTTTTTTATATAAGAAGCGAAACCACTGGTGCAACAGTTGGAGTAACATTAGAAACTCAAGGTAATTCTTTATATTTAAAAAACGGATGTAAACACGCTTGTACTTCTGCTGGTATTTGTGATTTTAAAATAGTTTCTAAATGTGCTTCAATAAAAAGTATACGTGGTAGTGGTCAAGTTGGTTGCAGCTCAACAATTGAATCAGGTTTTAGCGTAGATGCCGTTTTATTAGATTATGCGAATAATAATCCAGTCAATTGTAAATAATCATTTTGTTATAGGTTATAAACGTTTTAAAAAGCTTTCGAATTTTTCGAAGGCTTTTTTATTTTACTTAGTCTGTATTGTTTTTGGCAAAATTCTAAACTCAATCTGTAGTATATTTAGTAAATATCTTAGCACATACACACTAACAACTTTTTAGATGAACCGCAAAAGTAAACTAGCACCCCATTTTTAAACTGCAACTTGCTATTTTATTTTTAAACTTAAATAAAGTAACTTGCCCTTGTTAACAAAAACACCTCAATTATGTTCGGAAAATTAGCAGAAGCACAAAAAAAAGCAGAAGAAATTAAACAACGTTTATCTGGCGTAACCGTTCAGGGGCAAGCGGCACAAGGCGATGTAACCATAACCATGGATGGCAACAAAAAAGTAAAAGACATATACATAGAAACTGCATTGGTATTGCCCGAACGCAAAGAAGAGTTACAAAATTATTTAAGCATTGCCATAGAAGATGCCATTAACAAAGCAGATATGGTTTCGGCCAACGAAATGAAAAGCTTAATGGGTGGCATGCCCGGCTTGGGTAGTTTGTTTGGTAAGTAGGATAATTACAACTTTATTTTATCCAATATAATTTTAGTAGCGCCTCTATTAGCAGCCATAACTCGGCTGCTATTTTCTTTTACGTTTTGTAATAAATTGGTATTGGTAATAAAAGATAACAACCTGTTATCAAACGCTTGTTGCGAATTGATGTAAAATAAAACACCTGCACCGTGTAACAATTTTATTTCAGGGAATTTATCGTGGTTATTAGGGCCAATAAAAATAGGCATTCCAAAAGTGGCTGCTTCTAGTGTATTATGTATTCCTTTTTTACCAAAACCGCCACCCACAAAAGCTACATCGCCATATTGATAAATGGAGGCCAACAAACCTATATTATCAATAATTAATACTTGTTTATCGTGCACCAAAATATGCTCTGCATCTGAGTATTTTATGGTAGCATAATTTTTAAAAGTTTGTTCAACTTCTGCAATCCTTTCTTTTGATATTTGATGTGGCGCAATAATCACTTTTAGCTTTTTATCCTCTTTTAAAAATGCTGCTACCAACTTTTCTTCATGCTCATAACTACTGCCCACTACCAATAACCTTTGCTGCTGCTTAAATGCTGCTATTGTGGGTAAAGGCTTAGGATTTTGGCAGGTTTCAAAAACCCTATCGTAGCGGGTATCATTGCTAAATACTACATTTTTAAAACCGTTATCAATTAGTACTTGGGTTGATGATTTATCTTGTATAAATAAAACATCAAAACTTTTTAAAGCCTTTTTAAAAGCACCACCATACCATTTAAAATAAAGCTGATTTTTACGAAAAGTAGCCGAAACTAAATACAACGGAATATTATTTTTAAAAATGGTTTTTAT
>JAUCCO010000024.1:0-31654 GCA_034676125.1 Bacteroidia bacterium | reverse complement strand
CTAAAAAATATATTATCTCCTAAAACCAAAGCAACTTTTTCGTTGCCAATAAATTTTTCGCCAATAATAAAAGCTTGTGCCAATCCATCTGGGCTAGGCTGTTCGGCATATTCAAACTTACATCCAATTTGGCTACCATCGCCTAATAGTTTTTTAAAACCAGGCAAATCATGTGGTGTAGATATAATTAAAACTTCATTTATTCCTGCTAACATTAATACCGATAGCGGATAATAAATCATGGGTTTATCGTAAACGGGCATTAACTGTTTGCTTACCGCAAGCGTTAGTGGATGTAAACGTGTGCCGCTTCCTCCGGCAAGTATTATTCCTTTCATAGTAGGTTATCTGTTTGCGTAAAGTGTAGTATAATAATTTTGGTAATCACCACTGGTAACTTCATCCATCCATTGTTGATTATTCATGTACCAATCAATTGTTTTTTCAATGCCTTCTTCAAATTGAAGTGAAGGTTTCCAACCCAATTCATTCATTATTTTATTGGCATCAATAGCATAACGTAAATCATGCCCAGCACGATCAGTTACATAAGAAATTAGTTTTTCCGATTCGCCCGCTGCTCTGCCCAAACGTTTGTCCATTGCCTTACAAATTACTTTAATTAAGTCAATGTTGGTCCACTCGTTAAAGCCACCAATATTGTATGTTTCGCCAACTTTTCCTTTATGAAAAACATCATCAATTGCACGAGCATGGTCCACTACATAAAGCCAATCACGCACGTTTTCGCCTTTTCCATAAACAGGTAATGGCTTATTGTTTCTAATATTATTTATAAACAATGGAACTAGTTTTTCTGGGAATTGATTTGGGCCATAATTGTTTGAACAATTGCTAAGCACAACTCTAATTTTATAAGTATTATGGTAAGCACGCACAAGGTGATCACTTGCAGCTTTACTTGCGCTATATGGGCTTTGTGGGTCGTAGGCAGTAGTTTCTAAAAAGAAACCGCCATCATGTAAACTACCATAAACTTCATCAGTTGATACATGATAAAATAACTTATCATCCATGTTATCTTTCCACGATGTTTTTGCAGCATTTAGTAAGTTAACCGTACCAACTACGTTTGTCATTACAAACTCAAGCGGATTAGTAATGCTTCTATCCACGTGGCTTTCGGCAGCCAAATGTATTACATCTGTAAAACCATATTTATCAAACAAACCATTTATTTCTGGAGCATTAACTAAATCTGCTTTCAAAAAAGTATAGTTTGGGGCATTTTCTATATCAGTAATGTTTTTAAGATTACCTGCATAAGTTAATTTATCTAAATTGTAAATGTGGTAATCGGGGTATTTGTTTACAAATAATCGCACCACATGCGAACCAATAAATCCGGCACCACCGGTAATTAAAATTTTCTTTTTTGTCATACTATTCAAAAGTCTTTTTCAGTTTGCACTGATGTATTGTGGGGTTTAAAATTAGTTAGTTGATGTTGATTTTTCGGCTAAGTGCAATTCCCATTTCCAGGCAGTTTCTAATGCGTTTTCTAAACTACGTTCAGCTTTCCATCCCAACTCGTTTATTGCCTTATCGCATGATGCATAAATCTGCACCACATCACCATCTCTGCGCGGACCAATTACATAATTTAATTTTTTACCGCTTACTTTTTCAAAAGCAGTTATGGCTTCTAAAACAGTATTTCCATTTCCTGTACCAATATTAAATACCGAAAATTGATTTACATTTTTATTTAAAAACTCAATGGCTTTTACGTGTGCTTTAGCCAAATCAACCACATGAATAAAATCACGAATGCAACTACCATCACGTGTTGGGTAATCATTTCCAAACACAGTAAGCTTTTCGCGAATTCCCATTGCAGTTTGTGTTACAAAAGGAATTAAATTACTTGGAACTCCATTAGGTAATTCGCCAATTAAAGCACTATCGTGTGCTCCAATTGGATTAAAATAACGTAATGCAATAATTTTTGTGTTTGATGATTTTGATACATCAAACAATAATTCTTCACATATTTTTTTAGTATTACCGTATGGCGAATTTGCTTTAACAACAGGAGAGTCTTCGGTAATTGGAAGTACATCCGCAGTTACATCGCCATAAACAGTGCAGCTTGATGAAAATACGATATTTTGAACACCATGCTTTTGCATAACTTCAACTAAATTAACGGTTCCACCAACATTGTTTTCGTAGTATGCTAAAGGTTTTTCAACCGATTCGCCAACTGCTTTATAAGCTGCAAAATGTATTACGGCTTCAATATTTGGGTGTTTGATAAATACGGCATCAAGTGCTTTTTTATCACGAATATCAGCTTCAATAAAATCAAAAGATTTACCTGTAATTATTTTAATATTTTCTACTACCTGTGGGCTCGAGTTTTCGAAATTATCAATTGCTACAACTTCGTGTCCTGCTTGTTGCAATTCTACTACTGTGTGCGAACCTATAAACCCTGTGCCTCCTGTTACTAATACCTTCATATATAAAAAGTTAAAAACAGGCCGCAAGATAAGGAATTACAACGAAGAAAATAGCATTATTTTATGCTGATTTACTAAACTTAAATATCAGATTATTAGTACACAAACTCTCCGTGGGCACTTTTTATTACCACTTCTTTTTTATCAGCGGCTTCTACATAGCCAATTACTTGTGCATCAATACCAAATGAGTTGGCAAGTTGAATTAATCCTGCTGCAGTTTTTTCATCAACATAAAACTCTAACAAACTGCCCATGTTAAATACCTTGTACATTTCTTGCCAAGTGCTGCTACTTTGCGTTTGTATCATTTCAAATAAAGGCGGTGTAGCAAACAAATTATTTTTAACAAAACGTAACCCGTTGGTATAATGTAAAATCTTGGTATGAGCACCTCCAGTACAATGTATCATGCCATTAATTTCGCTAAAAAAATGATCAAATACTTGTTTAATAATTGGAGAAAAAGTACGTGTAGGCGATAAAATCATTTTGCCCACATTAAGCGGATGTCCTTCTACTTGGTCTGTTAATTTTAATCCTCCAGTATAAACCAAATCATCGGGTACCAATTGGTCGTAACTTTCTTTGGTATTTTTGTAATGCGTAGAAAGCACATCATGCCTAGCCATTGTAAGGCCATTGCTACCCATACCGGCATTGTATTCTTTTTCGTAATTTGTTTGCCCAAAGCTGGCAAATCCTACAATTACATTACTTGGTTTAATATTTTTGTTATCAATTATACTGCTGCGTTTTGCACGTGCAGTTACGGTACTATCTACAATTATTGTACGTACTAAATCGCCTACATCAGCAGTTTCTCCACCTGTTGAGTGAATGTTAACGCCATAATTGCTAAGCATTTCAATAAACTCTTCAGTACCTTCAATAATGGTTTGAATTACTTCGCCAGGTATTAAATTTTTATTGCGACCAATTGTGCTCGATATTAAAATATCTTGATAAACACCAGCAGCCAATAAATCATTTGTGTTCATTACAATCGCATCTTGCGCAATGCCTTTCCAAACACTTAAATCACCAGTTTCTTTCCAATATAAGTAGGCTAAACTACTTTTTGTACCAGCTCCATCAGCATGCATTAGGTTGCAATAGGCATCATCATTCCCTAAAAAATCGGGTACAATTTTACAAAATGCTTGAGGAAATAAACCCTTGTCAATGTTTTTAATTGCAGCGTGAACATCCTCTTTTTGAGAAGATACACCACGTTTCATGTATTTATCAGAAGTCATTTTGCGCGTTGTAATTTTATGCGAAGATAATACATCAAACCCAAAACAATTAATCAACATTGCATTTAATTATTGGTGTATTCCTATTGGATATATACTTTTGAGGCATGCAGCAACGCAAAAAATTATTTTTATTAGATGGCATGGCCTTGGTGTACCGTGCTTATTTTGCATTTAGCAAAAATCCAAGAATCACCTCATACGGTTTTAATACATCGGCAATATTTGGTTATGTAAACACTTTATTAGACGTTCTCAAAAAAGAAAATCCAACTCATATTGGAGTAAGTTTTGATACATCTGCACCAACTGCAAGACATGAGGAATACGAACATTACAAAGCACATCGCCAAGAGCAGCCAGAAGATATAACCAGTGCACTTCCGTACATTTTAAAAATTACGGAAGCCATGAGTATTCCTTTATTAATTCGCCCGGGTTATGAAGCCGATGATGTTATTGGAACTTTGGCTAAAAAGGCCGAACAGCAAGGTTTTGATGTGTTTATGATGACACCCGATAAAGATTTTGGGCAATTGGTAAGCGAACATATTTTTATATATAAGCCTGCCCGCATGGGTAATGATTTTGAAGTTATGGGTGTGCCTGAAGTGCTAAAACGTTGGGAGATTACTGATATAAAACAAGTAATTGATATTTTAGGAATGTGGGGTGATGCCGTTGATAATATTCCGGGAATACCTGGTGTGGGCGAAAAAACAGCTAAAGTTTTTGTGCAAAAATATGGCAGCATGGAAGGTTTGTACGAAAACTTACACGAGTTAAAAGGCAAACAGTTAGAAAACGTTACCAACAATAAAGAAAAAGCTTTTTTAAGCAAACGTTTAGCTACTATTGATATTAATGTGCCAATTGATTTGGTGGAAGAAGACTTAATAATGGCTGAACCTAATAAGGATGAAATAGAAAAACTATTTACAGAGTTAGAGTTTAAAACATTAGCCAAACGTGTACTTGGCACCGAAATAGAAGTTGGTGTAAAAAGCAATAATGGTGCATCAAAACAAACTGCTGCTTTTGATTTGTTTAATCAAGGCGAAGCATCGGCTACTGCTGCAAAAACTGATGAAGTTGAAGTGCAACAACAACCATCAAATTTAAACACCATTGATAACACTCCGCACGAATATATTTTGGTGCAAGGGGATGATCATTTACAATCAGTTTTAAACGAATTATTGCAACAAACTGAGGTTAGTTTTGATACAGAAACTTCAAGTTTGGATAAGATAGATAATGATATTGTTGGGTTTAGCTTTAGTTACAAAGCGCATCATGGTTTTTATATTGCTTGTCCTGATAATTTTGATGAAGCCAAACGTTTGCTTGAAATTTTTAGACCAGTATTTTTAAGCGAATCAATCACCAAAATATTACAAAATGTTAAGTTTGATTTAAGCATTTTGCACCGTTATGGATTAGATTTACAAGGGCCAATTTTTGATACCATGTTGGCGCATTATTTAATAGAACCAGACCTTCGTCATGGAATGGATTTTTTATCGGGTATTTACCTAAATTATCAACCTGTAAGCATTGAAAATTTAATTGGAAAAAAAGGTAAAAACCAATTAAGTATGCGTGATGTTGAAATTGAAAAAATAAAGGAATATGCAGTAGAAGATACTGATATTACTTTTCAATTAAAACAGTTGTTGGCACCACAACTAAAAGCCTGCGAAGCCGAAAAACTATTGTTTGAATTGGAACAACCTTTGGTGCCTGTTTTGGCTGATATGGAGCAGGAAGGTGTAAAGATTAACAAACAGTTTTTAAATGATTATTCAGTAGAATTAGAAACTGAAATTGTACAATTAGAGAAACGAATAATTGAGTTGGCTGGGGTTGATTTTAATATAGCATCTCCCAAACAATTAGGAGAGGTTTTGTTTGATCATTTAAAGTTAGATGCTAAAGCTAAAAAAACAAAAACGGGTCAGTACCAAACTGGCGAAGATGTTTTGCAAACTTTAAACGAACACGAGATTGTTCGTTGTATTTTAGAGGTTCGTCAGTTACAAAAATTAAAATCAACTTATGTTGATGCATTGCCAGCTTTAATAAACGAAACAACTGGCCGTGTTCATACTTCCTTTAATCAAGCAGTAGCAGCTACTGGTAGGTTAAGTTCTAATAATCCTAATCTGCAAAATATACCTATCAGAACAGACAAAGGCCGTGAGGTACGTAAAGCATTTATTGCAAGAAATGATGATTATGTTTTGTTAAGTGCAGATTACTCGCAAATAGAGTTGCGCATTATTGCTTCAATGGCAAATGAAGAAGCCATGATTGATGCATTTAAACAAGGTATTGATATACATATTGCAACTGCTGCACGTGTTTATGGAATTGAAGTAGCAGAAGTTTCTGCAGAGCAAAGAAGAAATGCCAAAGCGGTAAATTTTGGAATAATTTATGGCCAATCTGCATTTGGGTTATCACAAAGTTTGGGCATTCCACGTAAAGAGGCCGCTTTAATTATTGATGAGTATTGGAAACAATATCCAAGTATAAAAACGTACATGAACACCACCATTAATTCTGCTAAAGAATATGGTTATGTGCAAACATTAATGGGTCGTAGACGTTATTTGCGTGATATAAATTCTGCTAATTTTACGGTGCGTGGTTTTGCTGAAAGAAATGCTATAAATGCACCCATACAAGGTAGTGCTGCTGATATGATTAAAGTGGCGATGATTAATATTTTTAATCGCATGAAACGTGATGAAAATTTAAAATCTAAAATGATTTTGCAGGTGCATGATGAATTACTTTTTGATGTTTACAAGCCAGAAATTGAGCTAATGAAACAACTTGTAAAAGAGGAGATGGAAAAGGCCATGCCAATAAATGTACCTATTGTGGCCGAAGCGGGTATAGGCAATAACTGGCTCGAAGCACATTAATCTTTTTTATAAACTTGTTTGGTATTTAAACGGTTAACTTTGTAAATATGAATTGGCTAGTTTCTGAGATAGAATATTACGATAATAAAATAATAGACCTTGTGCTATTTGCCGTTATTTTGGTAGTGGGGCTTTTATTTAAACGATACTTTGCAAGAGTCTTAAGCAAGCAGTCGTTTCGGGTGTTTAAATCATTTTCTAAAAATGAATTTCGAGAAGAGTTTGTAGCTTTATTGCGTAAGCCAATTGAACAGCTTATTACCATTTTAGTAATTTATTTTGCTTTCGAAAAATTAAGTTTCCCATCATCATGGAATTTAGTAACTATTGATAAAATAGGGTTAAGGTTACTGTTATTAATGGCTTGGCAGCTTTCGTTTTTTACAATTATTTGTAAAATTTTATTACGTACAGCCGATTTTTTTACCTATGTATTAATTCACAGAGATAATTTTCCGGTAGCACCAGAACTTGGCAATTTTGTAAAAGAACTTATTAAAGTACTTATTGTAATTCTATGTATTTTTACGGGTTTGCGAATGGTTTTTCATGTAAATATTACAGCTTTAGTAGCATCATTAGGTATTGGTGGATTAGCCGTGGCCTTAGCTGCACAAGATACCTTAGCTAATTTACTTGGCTCGTTTGTAATTTATTTAGATAAGCCATTTAAAACGGGTGATTTTATTGAAGCTGCCGAGATTAAAGGAACTGTAGAACATGTGGGATTTAGAACCACAAAAATTAGAACATCTGAAAAAAGTTTATTAACCGTACCCAACAAAAAATTAATTGATGTAGCTTTAAATAATATCACATTAAGCGAAGCTCGTAGGGTTAGGTTTGAGTTGGGATTAATATATTCCAGCTCTAGCCAACAGATTTTAAGTATAATTGATGATATCAAGGAAACCATAGCCAAACATGAGTTAATTGGTGATGGAACTATTGTAAGGTTTACAGAATTTAGTGCCAGTTCGTTAAATATCTTGGTTATTTATTTTGTAAAAAGTAACGAGTTTGATGTAATGGTTCGCGTAAAAGAAGAAATCAATATAAAAATAATGGGAATTGTAGAAAAACATGGTTCCGATTTTGCATTTCCAACTCAAACTTTATTCATCAATAAGTAAAAAAAACGACTTTAATCCTCGCTATAGGCCTTTAAAATCAGGGGTGAAAAAAAAAAATGAAATTTAATTTGTAGTTACAAAAAAATGGTTCATATTTGTATCGCGTTAGTTAACAAAACGGTATTTAAATTATCAAATACACACTACTAACCGATTGCGGGCATAAGCGCAATCCACTAAAATTGCCCTCGTGGGGTTTAATGGTTATACAGGCTAATTCAGGGACTCTTCGGAGTCCCGAGATTAGCTGTTTTTGTTTAAAGACTTTTCACATTCCTTCACTTTTATTTTTTATTTCTTGGTAATGTCAACCTTCATGCTGAAATTTGATGTCTATACGTTATTAACGTTATCTAGTGAAGAAATCAAATAATTTTAAAAATATACTATTCATTGTAGTTGCTATAATCAGCCTAATGCCCATGCAAGTTATGGCACAAGGCATGTATACTACATTTGGCCAAAATAGGGTGCAGTACACCAAGTTTGTTTGGAGTTATGTGCGCTCAGAAAATTTTGATGCCTACTTTTATTCGGGCGGACGAGAGCTTGCAACTTTTGTGGCACGAACTGCCGAAGAGCAATTAAATAGTATTGAAAAAATAGTTGACCATAGATTAAGCGGTAGGGTAGAAATTATTTGCTACAATACCCAACAAGAGTTTAAACAAGCTAACTTTGGATTATCAGACCAACCTGCAAATTTGGGCGGTGTTACACAAGTTACCAGCAATAGGTTTTATGTTTTTTTTAATGGCAACCGAGCCGATCTTCAAAAACAAATTAAAGAAGGTTTAGCATTGGTGCTTATTAATGAGTTATTGTTTGGTGGCAATATTCAAGATCGCATTCAAAATGCAGCAATGCTTAATTTACCTGAATGGTATATGCAAGGTTTAACCGCTTATATTGGCGAACAATGGAATAGCGAATTAGATAATAAACTTAAAGATCAAGTAAATAGTGGGAAGCTAAAAAAGTTTAATCGGTTAGTTTATAAAGAACCAAAACTTGCAGGACATTCGTGGTGGCGCTTTTTGGTTGAAAAGTATGGTATTGAAGTAATATCAAACATGATATACATTACCAAGCTTAGCCGTAATTACGAAACTGCTTTAATATATGTTACTGGAATTGATTTAAAAGAAGCTGGTAAAGATTGGCTTGAGTATTACAAAGAACAATATGCCAAAGAAGATAATTTTAGAACCTTACCGCAACAAGAAATCAAGATAAAAAAGCGACTAACAAAATACATCGAACCTAAATTGAAAGTTTCACCTAAGGGTGATTTTGTTGCTTTTACCACCAACAAAAGTGGTAAGTATAAGGTTTGGACTGTTAACTTAAAAACCAGTAAACACAAACGAATTCATAAAGGTGGTATTAAATATTACCAGCGCGAGTTAGATCATTCTTTCCCAATGTTGGCCTGGCATCCGGGTGGCGAAAAACTTTCGTATGTACACGAAAAAAAAGGTAAAATTTATATCACCACAGTAGATTTATTAACCAAGAAAAAATCAAAAATTCTATTCTTAAAGTTTGATAAAATTACAAGTTTTGCTTATGCTGATAATGGTAATTCATTAATCATTTCAGCAATACGCAAAGGCCAAAGCGATTTGTATTTGTATGATATGCAAACCCGCAGAGAAAGGCAAATTACAAACGACCCTTTTGATGATTTAATGCCAGTGTATGCTGATGGTGGTTCTAAAATTCTATTTGCATCAAACCGCACCAGCGACTCACTTGGAGGTGCAGCCCCGTTAACTTTATCACCACAAAATAATTTAGATATTTATTTGTACGATTTAGAGCGTGTGGGCCAAATAGATGCTTTAAAAAGATTAAGCAATACGCCAAATATTAACGAAACCAATCCTGTTGAATACAACAACCAATATTATAGTTACCTTACCGAGTATAATGGTATCGTAAATAAATACGCAGTTAGGGTTGAAGAGCAATATGATTTTACCGAATTGCAAGTTTTTAGAAAAGACTCTCTTAAAACTATTGATACGCTGTTTTTTGAGCAATTATCTGATAAAGGAACTGTGTTTGATTATTATGGAAGAACCATTAAGTTAGGTGATGATGTAGAAAAAATTGATACCATAATTCATACCAAAGATGTGGTATTTACCTACCCGCTTACCAATTACAAACGTAGCATAATTGCCCACGATATATGCCGCCAAACCCAAAAGGAATACGACTTTGTGCTAAACGATAGAAGGTATAATATTTTTGAATCGCCACTTCAAAAGCAAATAACAGAAACAGGTAAAAAAACAGAAACTTATCCTAATTTATTTCGTTTAAAATCTGGTTTTGCTACCAAACCTTTTGTGATTGGCGAGGCAATTTTTAAACCACGCAATTTCCCAGTGGGTAATGCTACCGAAGAAAAATCTATAACAAGTAAACCTGTGTTTATTGATACGGCTGAAAAATTCTTTTTTGTGAATGAATTTACACCAAGCACATTTACTCCTGAAGATATAAAACCATCATTTAAACCACAAGCAGCGCAAGCAGGTAAGTTTTTAAAAGTTACTGCACCAAGGTTTTATAACATTACCTTTTTTGCAGATAAGTTAGTTACTCAAATTGATAATACGGTAATAAACTCCTACTACCAACCCATTATGCCAGGTGGCGAAAATATGTTTAATACAGGTTTAAATGGTATGATTAAATTTGGTTTGGTTGATTTGTTTGAAGACTATAAATTAGTTGGTGGTTTTAGGCTTCCGTATAATTTAAGTGGTGCCGATTATTTTTTAACCTACGAAAGTTTAAAACGTAGGCTTGATAAAAAGGTAACTTTTTTTAGACAAAGTAGAGATGGAAATGCAGAAGGAACAACTACTCAAAATACCATTCACGAATTAAGGTTAGAGCTAAAATATCCATTAAACCAAGTGTGGAGTATTAGGGGTGATGTTTTTACCCGCTTAGATAAAGATGTTTTTAAAGGAATAACACCAGTAACTTTGGCCAAGCCAGATAATGAAACACTATGGACAGGTTACAAAGCAGAGTTGGTTTTTGATAATACCATTCCAAAAGGATTAAACTTACTTGATGGTACCAGGTTTAAAATATTTTACGAACAATACTTTAATGTTAATAATGATAAAATTAGGCTAAATGCTGCTGGATTTGATTTTAGACATTACGAACCTATTCATAAAAATGTAATTTTTTGTACCCGATTAACAGCAAATACTTCTTGGGGACAACAAAAAGTAAAGTATGTTTTGGGCGGAGTTGATAATTGGATTTTTCCGCAATATGATCAAAGTAATAACCCACCTTCTCAAACCAATTATGCTTTTCAGGCATTAGCAACAAACATGCGTGGCTTTAAGCAAAACATTAGAAACGGAAGCACCTTTGCTGCGGCAAGTGTTGAAATTAGAATTCCTATCGTATCATACATTGCTAATCGACCAATACGTTCTGATTTTTTAAATAACTTATTGCTAATGCCATTTTTTGATGTTGGAACTGCTTGGACTGGTTCTGGGCCATACAGTGATGAAAATACGTTTAATCAAAAAATATATGAAGTGCAAAACCTAAAAGCTACGGTTATTAATGTGCGCGAACCAATAATTGCTGGTTTTGGTCCTGGTTTAAGAAGTAAGTTGTTGGGTTATTATATTAGGCTTGATGTGGCTTGGGGAATACAAGATTACGAAGTAGCTAAAAAGCCTATGTACCACTTTTCGCTAAGCATGGATTTTTAAAACGTGTTTAAAAAAAACAAATACAAAGTAATTTCAGGATTAATTATTCAATTCAAAATTATCCCTTTTCCAAACTCATTCCATCATTAAAACAATGCCTACATCGTGCTTCGTAGGTGTCTTTTTCACCTAACATAACTTGGCTGTTATTGCTTGTCTTTCTGAACGAGTGCGTGGCCAAATCTCCACAACACATGCAAATGGCATTTACTTTGGTTACATATTCTGCAATGGCCATTAATGCGGGCATTGGTCCAAATGGTTTACCTAAATAATCCATATCAAGCCCAGCTAATATTACCCTAACGCCACGTTGTGCTAAAGTTTCGCATACATAAACAATTTCCGAATCAAAAAATTGTGCTTCATCAATACCTACAACATCTGCATCTTGACACATCAATAAAATATTTAGTGAGCTTGCAACAGGTATTGACGATACGGCATTGCTGTTGTGCGAAACTACCTCCGATTCGTGATAACGGGTGTCGATAGCGGGTTTGTATATCTCAACTTTTAAGTTGGCTATGCGTGCACGGTTAATTCTTCTAATTAACTCTTCGGTTTTACCAGAGAACATTGAGCCGCAGATTACCTCTATCCAGCCCTTTTTGTGCAATGTATTTTTTAAGCGTGGTTCTAAAAACATTTTATATTTGCAAGGTTATAAAAATAGTTTATTTTTTCGAATGGTTTCTTTTTCACAAATTTGTAGGAGTATTGCACAACATGAACTTAAAGGACGCACAGCAAAAACTTAGCTCAGATATTTCTCAGCTACACGAAACATATCAATTAATTAGTAAAACTAAACATCAGTTTAACGAGCTTGATGTGGCGTTACTTCAACAGCAATTGTTATACATCTATCACTCGCTATTGCAGGTTCAGGGCAGGCTAGGCCAATTGCCTTCAGGCAATTTAACCCAAATAAACGAGCAAATTAATCAGCCCAACCCAATTCAAAATAAACCAGAAATTACGCAGCCAAAAACTGAAGTAAACTTACCTTTAGATTTTGTAATTGCTGCAACCGAAGTTAATAATATTACTGCCGAAGAAGTTTTGTCGCCCTTAAATGAGCCAAAAGCTGAGCTGGAAAATCTTGCAGAATCTGTATTAATTGAAAATCACATAGAAACAATTGAGCCAGAAACTGAAGAAATAATTGAAGAAGATACAGTTGTTAAAGAAGAAATCACTCCTGAACCAACGATTATTGAGCAACCAATTGCTGAAACCAACAATATAAACACAACACTTAATTTTAACTTTGATGGTGAGGATGAGCCAACCATTGATGATTTGGAAAAATTAATGGCCGACCAAGAAAAGGAAGCCGAAATTGCAAAACTAGAAGTACAAGTTACATTGCCTTTAGCTACTCCTGTGAGCAAGCCTGTGGTTGATGAACATGCGAACGAATTATCTTTGTTAGATAAACTTTCGGCAAATTTTAAAGCTCCAGATGTTTACGAAAGAATAGCACGCGAGCAACAACAAAGTTTAAAACAAGCCATTAATTTAAACAAGAAAATTGCGTTTGTAAATAACTTGTTTAACGAAAACACGGTGGAGTACGCAAAAGCAATTGAGAAATTAAACTCATCATCGAGCGTACACGAAGCATTAAGGTTTTTTAGCGAACTTAAGCACCAATATAATTGGAGTAATGAGAATGCACTGGTAAAAGACCTAGAACAACTTGTGGAGAAACGTTATGCGTAATAAGTGTGTTAAAGGATAAAGTATATTTAGCTTTATTTTTTTAAAGTCCCGTATTCGCTTTTTTCTAAAAGTTCGTATAGTATTCCATCCTTTAAACCAGCACTTGGTGCAAACAACTTTTCGATGTTGGCCCACTTCAATATTTTAAGATATAAGAATGCTGAGTGTTCCATTACATCAGCTCTATCAGGGTTAAGTTTATAGGTTTCTATAAGCTGATTTAAGCTCATTTTTTTAATGATGTGATAAAACCTATCTAACTCTTCAATAGTAATGGAAGGTTCGCTTAAAGTAGGGTTTATAATGTTTGCAATTTTATTTATAGTACCACTTGTAGCAATTGCACGCGAGTTATCAATGGCAGCATAATGTTGTTTGATGTAGTTTTCTAAATCTGTCCAACTTTCTTTTTTAATTCCATTATCCAATAATCTTACCGTGCCCACATCAAAACTTGCACTATCGTATGCTTTTAGGTTTTGTATCACGGTCATTTCTGTACTACCGCCACCTACATCAATAGTTAAATAATTTTTATCAGGTTTTAAAAAATGGGTAATTGATTTTAAAATAATCTCCGACTCGCGTTTACCATTTATAATTTCAATATCTAAATCAAATTCATCAGAAACCTTTTTAACAATTTTATCTCCATTATTTGCTTCGCGCAAAGCACTGGTGGCACATGCCATATAACTTTGCACACCAAAAACCTCCATCATAAGTTTAAAAGAGTGCATTGCCTTGTAAAACATTTTGCGCTTTTCTTTGCTAATTTTTCCTCGGTTAAATGCATCATCACCCAACCTTATAGGAATACGCACAAACTCTACCTTTTTAAATGGCTCAAGCGGGTTATCATTTAGTCGTGCAATTTGTAATCGCACCGCGTTACTTCCAATATCTATAGCAGCAAACTTCAATTTATCTTGTTATTAAGTTTATAGTGCAATTAAATATAATAAGCTTAAAAAATCAGCTTATTTTTTTATCAAATTAAAAGGCCACGGCAATTTATTTGCAATTAACCTATGATATGGCACTAATAAAGCACCAAAATTTTTAAAAAATCGTGCAACATTTTCAATATCCGAACCTTCAAAATCAAGCACCATATTTTGCTCGCTGTGGGTTTCAATAATATGGTCGAATAAGTGATACATAGCCCGCAATTCTCTACCTAATTGGTTAGTTGAACCAAGTTGATAAATTAGCCGATTGTTGTGTTTAAAAAATGCTGCCGAAGTTAAACACTCACCCTGCTGATTGCATATTTGTTTACACAACAACATGCCATTTTTTTGAGCTTCGTTTAGCAATAGTTTTAACCTATCGTAATCGGCAGAAGTTACATTTTGGGTATTAATTCCTTTGTGTTTTATGTAAAATTCAACAACATCATTTGGCATTGTATCGCTAATAATTAGGCTGTTTTTAGCAGCTTTTTTTATGTTGCGCCTGTTGTGTTCATTAAAGCCATTAAACAGTTTTTGGTAAGGCTGATGAAGGTATAATAAATAGTTGTTTCGCTTTTTTAATGTATAACCTAGCTTACCAATATTCCCTGTTTCGTTTTGTTCGTTTAGGCAAATATTAATGTATTTATATTCGTTGGGTATCTGTTCAAAAAAATCTATAGTATGCGCTTTATTTTTAAACTCTTCTTTAAAAAAAATACCCAATTGCTGCGTAAAAAATGGTTGGTACGCCATGGTAAATATTTTTTTATTGGTTGGCAAAGGCATCACTGCATCATAATCTCCCAAAATAATTGCATGCCAATTTTTGCAAGCAATATCTAAGTACCAACTGTAACCATAAATTAAACTATTGCTAGCTTGTTGTATGCACGCATCCCATTTTGCCTTATCAATATCGGCATGTTTAATAAATTTAATCAAATTGTTGTTGCTTAAATAGGTTGCTAAAAATAGTTTTAAAATGGGGTAAAGCAAAGGTATTGTTATGCCACAAGGTAATAAAATATCCGTTGTGTAATTTTGCTACTTCCAATAAATTATTCAGTATTTGTGTAGTCTCTTGGTTGTTTGAACCTAAGTAACTGGTAATGGTAGTATCCATAAAACAAGTAGGGTAGCATGTTAGGTTTGATGTTTTATTTTGTGTTAAATCAAAAAACAAAAACGGCATACAAGTACTTGCCCTAAAACCAACTTTATTGGCATATAACATGGTATAATCTGCAAAAATGTGTTGCGCAATTAAGTTTTGATAAGTATTCGGAAGATGAAGTTTTAAAAAATGTTGTCGGCTATGTTCAATTTTACTTGCTGTAATTTTTTCTAGCAAGTCTTTTTCGGTTGCTAAAAGGCTATTGTTTTGGTTTGATAAATAGGATGGGTGTAAGCCAATAAAATCACTTTTTGCTTTTAAATGATTAACCAATTTTTTAAATGTAGGTCCATTAACAGCAATGTTTTTATCATGTCCACCTGCATTGCTCATTAAAAAAAAGTAACCCAATTTGCCTTTTACTGTTTTGTTAATAAAATCGTAGGTATTGTATGGGTCGTGTTTTGGGTTTAGGGTTGATTTTATTTGTGTAATTACATTTTTTACATCAAACTTTAGCATTGATTTTGCCAGTTTTCCCAACCATCTTTTTAAATTTATACCATTATATAAATAAGCAAAATCTACATCAATAGTAGTAATTGGTGTAAATTTATGTTGCTTAAAATGTAAGGATTTATCAATCGTTAATAAATCCTTTTTTAATTGTTCGCACCAAACCTCAATAAGCGGCAAGTTTAAAAAATCGTATTTAAATGCCAGACTACTTACTGCATCAAAACGTTGGTGATTATCAAATTCGGTAGCAGTATATTCTTCATATCTACTTAATAAATAAAAACTCGCGGCAAAAATATCAAACGGAATAGTTTGATTTAAACGTGGCCAAAAAATGGTATTCCAATCTTTGTTTTTTTCTATATTTATGGGTTGATTTTTTATGTCTTCTTCAAACAATAATTGTTCTGGAACAATATGTAAACAATTGGCCAGTATTTTATTGGTATAATTTACTCGGCAACCTGTGGTATTATTAAACTCATCAATATTTGTGGTAACAACATAATTAACACCAAGTCTGCGCCCTAAAATTTCATTTAAGGTGTAGTTTAATCTTTCTGTTTTATGGGTTGTTAAAATGGTAATCAAAGCCAATTGGATTTTGTGCAATTTAATAGCAGCTAATCATAAACGGTAATGATTTTGCATTTATTGTTAATTTAATGCTTTGCAAGCCTAATGTTTTGGGCTGATTAACTATTGTTTATCTTTAATTTTTAAAAACTGTTTAAAGCCCTTATTTTGCGGCAAATTATGAGTGAAGAAATTTTTAAAAAAGTAGTAAGCCATGCCAAAGAATATGGCTTTGTTTTTCCGAGTAGCGAAATTTATGATGGCCTTGGTGCTGTATATGACTATGGCCAAAACGGGGTGGAGTTAAAAAATAACTTACGCCAATATTGGTGGAAAGCCATGGTGCAAATGCACGAAAATATTGTAGGTTTAGATGCTGCAATTTTTATGCATCCTAAAACCTGGAAAGCTAGCGGCCATATTGATGGTTTTAGCGACCCAATGATTGATAATAAAGATAGCAAAAAGCGCTACCGTGCTGATAATTTATTGGAAGATAAAATTGCCAAATACCAAAAGGATGGCAAAACGATAAAGGCTGATGAGCTGCAAGCCGCGCTTGATCAAGCTTTGTTGGATAATGACTTAGTACAACTAAAAGCATTAATCGAACAGCATGAAATAGCTTGCCCAATAAGTGGCACAAAAGTGTGGACAGATGTGCGCCAGTTTAACCTTATGTTTAGTACCGAAATGGGTGCGATGGCCGAAGATGCTGATAAGGTTTATTTACGACCAGAAACTGCGCAAGGTATTTTTGTTAATTTTTTAAACGTGCAAAAAACCGGCAGAATGAAAATTCCGTTTGGTATAGCACAAACAGGTAAGGCTTTTCGTAACGAAATTATAGCACGCCAATTTATTATGCGTATGCGTGAGTTTGAACAAATGGAAATGCAATTTTTTGTTCGTCCGGGCACACAAAAAGTATGGTACGAGTATTGGAAAGAAGCACGTATTAATTGGCATAAAAAATTAGGTTTGGGTGATGCAAATTACCGTTTACACAACCATGTAAAGTTAGCCCATTATGCTGATGCTGCGGTTGATATTGAGTTTAACTATCCATTTGGATTTAAAGAGCTAGAAGGTATTCACTCGCGTACAGATTTTGATTTAAAAAATCACCAAGAGCATTCGGGCAAAAAAATGCAATATTTTGATGCTGAATTAGACGAAAACGGCAAACCTTATGGAAATTATATTCCTTATGTAGTTGAAACTTCAGTTGGTTTAGATAGGCTATTTCTTTCGGTTTTATGTTCATCATACAAAGAAGAAGAAGTTGGCGAAGGAGATAAAAAAGATACCCGCGTGGTGTTAAATTTACCTCCCGTTTTGGCTCCTTACAAAGTTGCTATTTTTCCACTAACAAAAAAGGATGGTTTGCCAGAAGTGGCTCGAAAAATAATTGATGATTTAAAGTTTGATTACAATTGTTTTTACGAGGAAAAAGATGCTATTGGAAAACGTTACCGCAGGCAAGATGCACTTGGCACACCATTTTGTATCACTGTAGATCACGAATCGCTAGAGAACCAAACTGTAACCATTCGTTACCGTGATACCATGATTCAAGAGCGTATATCAATTGATAAAATCAGAACAATACTTGCCCAAGAAATTAACTGGAGTAAGTTGTTAGCATAATATTTACACAAGCCCTTCCGTAGCACGAAGGGCTTTAATTTTTACCATTATCAACACTCAAATAATAGTTACAGCATTAGCAAGTATAGCCTTATTAGGGTTTACTGTATTTTTATTGCCCGTTGCTTTTATTGCTATACAAGGTACTTGGGTAAATATTGCCTATTTGTTTACCGAGTCTGCAGGAAAGTTTGGTACATTGGCCATTATTATTTTTACCAGTTATTGCTATACTATTCGTATTAAATCTAAATCAAAAAAGCTGTTTACTTTTGTTAAATCTATGGTGGCAGTTTCTGTTTTTATAGGCTTATTAGCTTTTGTAAACGAGTATTTAACTAAACCAATAATTAAAGAAGTTAGGCCAAGTCATACTTATATTTTACACCAAATAAATCAGCAATCTTTAGTTGACTCGTTGTATCATTTAACTAAGAGTGAACGTAAGGTCTTTTTTGAAAATGCAGTACATTTCAATAACAATAAGTTTTTAAACATCAACCCAAAAGTATTAAACCATTGGATAGAAGAAGCGGGTTATTCGTTTCCTTCAGGGCATTCTTTTAATGCTTATTTATTGGCAACAATAATGGCTTTTAGTTTATATCATGCAACCAATAAAAAATTGAATAAGTATTTTTGGATACCATTATTGTGGGCATGTTTGGTTGGTGTTTCACGTGTTGCCCTGGGTGTGCATACTGCTGTTGATGTTAGCATTGGGGCATTTGCCGGCTTTTGCATTGCAGCAATATTTATAAAAATAGATACTACCCGAAAGCTACTAATACACAAACACCACAACCCATGAAAATTTTATATGGAGTGCCAGGAGAAGGCATGGGACATGCAACCAGAAGTAAGGTAATTATAACACATTTACTTAAACACCACGATGTACAAGTGCTGAGCAGTGCTCGTGCATTTAAATTTTTAAAGGCTGAATTTGGCGAAAGGGTTCACGAAATTAAAGGCTTGCATTTTGCATTTAAAAATGCGCAGGTTAGTAAGTTGGGTACTTTTTTATTAAACCTAAAACATGCACCCGAAAGCTTGGTTCACAATGTTTCGCAATACTTATTAATTAATAAAAACTTTACGCCAGATTTGGTAATTTCAGACTTCGAGTCGTTTACTAATTTTTTTGCAAAGGCACATAATATTCCCCTTATTAGTATAGATAATATGCAGGTAATGAATAGGTGCAAACTTGATGTAAAAATAACCGATGTCGAGCGAGATTATTATAAGCTAGCCAAATCAATTGTTAAGGTTAAAGTGCCAGGTTGCAAACAATATTTTATTACTAGTTTTTTTAATGCCGAGGTAATTAAACGCGACTCCATTATTGTTCCTCCTATCATCAGAAACGAAATTGTAAATGCTAAAGTAACGCAAGGTCAACACATTTTAATGTACCAAACGTCTAGTTCTTTTGGCGAAGTAAGCAATGTACTAAAGCAATTGCCAAATATTACTTTTTATGTGTATGGTTTTAACAAAAGCCAGCAGGTAGGTAATGTTATTTTTAAAGAGTTTAGTGAGCAAGGATTTATTGATGATTTGGCAAGTGCAAAAGCTGTAATTGCTAATGGTGGTTTCTCTTTTATAAGTGAAGCTGTATATTTACATAAGCCTATTTATTCATTCCCAATTAAAGGCCAGTTTGAACAGTGGTTAAATGCAGCCTATATTGATAAACTTGGCTTTGGCAGACATTTTGAAACCTTAAACAGTGATAATTTAAAGTCTTTTTTATACGATTTAAAATATTTTGAAACCCAACTTAATATGTATAATCAAGATGGAAATAAAACACTGTTTGATATACTTGATAATTGGATTAATGCTAATATTGAATAATAATACCTTATACATATTATTGTAACACCCAACCCAATTTTAATTACTTAAATTTGCAGCATGATGTCGGAAAATAACATTACTCCAATTGAGAATAAAATTGCCAACAGTGGTTTAGTTACTTTAAATCTCGAAGATTATTTTGATGCTGGCGAACGTGTGCTGCTTGATATAAAACCTTGGCTTTTTATGGAAATGATTTTAAAAGAAAAGGATTTTAGAGAGTTTGTTAAACTCCACGATTGGAGCAGCTACCAAGGCAAAAATGTTGCGTTTTTTTGTAGTGTAGATGCTATTGTACCAACTTGGGCTTACATGTTATTGGCAGTAAATATTCAACCATTTGCAAATAGGTATGTGTTTGGTTCAATTGATACTTTAAATACAGTTTTGTACCAAGATGCTTTGCAAAAAATTAACCCAGAAGATTATAGAGATTTGCGGTTAATTATTAAAGGCTGTAGCGATGTGCCGGTGCCAGTAAGTGCGTATGTAGAAATTACCAACAAGCTTTTACCTGTTGTTAAAAGCCTAATGTATGGCGAAGCTTGCAGCAATGTACCTATTTATAAAAAACGATAAAAGGTTCTTAAAGCCAATCTTTAAAAACCTTTTATTAATTAGTACGTTTCACTTTTATTTAACCGCTACCACACTAATTTCTACGTTAGCATTTAGTGGCAATTTGGATACCTGTACGGTTTCGCGTGCTGGATAATTGCTTGTAAAAAAACTACCATAAGCTTCGTTTATCGCGGCAAAGTTTCCTAAGTCAATACAATAAATTGTGGTTTTAACTACGTGGCTAAAGTCCATATTGGCAGCTTGCAAAATGGCGAGTACATTTTCCATTACTTTTTTAGTTTCTGCAGTAATATCATGCTGAATCATTTCACCCGTAATAGCATCTTTAGCAACTTGCCCGCTTGTGTAAATGGTGTTACCTACTAATACTGCTGGGCTGTAAGGGCCTATTGGTGCAGGAGAGTTGTCGCTTTTAATTATTATTTTTTCCATATCAGATTGTTGTTACTTTTGTTTCAAATTTAACAACTTACACATGAAGATTCTAGCAAGAGGAGAAAAATCATTAATTACGGAGTTAAAACAAAAACTTTCGGTAGTTAATTGTGATATTACTGAGGTTTCAGATTCGGACTATCCACAAATAGATTTAGCCGGGTTTGATGTTATTTTTGATTTAAGTATAGATGAACAAGCAAGCACTTTAAAGTATTATGCCCCATTAAAAAATGTTCCAGTATTTATTGGTGCAGTTAAAAAACAATTGGCCGAAGTTGTGCATCAATATGGTCGCGAAATGCAATGTGCTTTAATTGGAATAAACGATTTACCTACTTTTATTAACCGCAGTTTGGCAGAAGTTAGTTTATACAACAACGATAATTTAGCCATTTTACAAACCACTATGCAAAACCTAAATTGGGATTTTAAATTGGTGGGCGATAGGGTAGGCTTGGTAACGCCACGTATTATTATGATGATTATAAACGAAGCTTGTTACACCTTGCAGGAAGGTACAGCTACCATGCAAGATATTGATATCAGCATGAAGTTGGGTACAAATTATCCTTTTGGCCCGTTTGAGTGGGCTGATAAAATTGGCATTAAACACGTGTACGAAACATTAGCTGCAATTTATAATGATACACATGATGAACGATATAAAATTTGTCCATTGCTAAAAACCATTTACCTTAAAAACGGTTCTTTTTATAAATAATAATAACACACATTGAAAAACATTCTTTTAATTATTGGGTTGATAACCATGTTGTCATCAAAGGCTCAAGAACATTTTTGTGCTACACACAAACAAAAAAATACCCAAAAAATTTATCAGAAAACGGCTAACCAACAGCAGTTAAATTTAATGTATAATTACGATGTAAAGTTTCACCACATTAATTTAAATGTAGAGCGAAACTCAACTCTAATTAGTGGATATACAAGAACAATTGCACAGGTAATTTCAAACAGCCTAGATACTTTTGCATTTGAATTACACAGCAACCACACCATCGATTCTATTATTACAAACCAAGGTGTTGCCTTAGAAGTAACCCATCAAAATAATTTTGCTTATGTGATATTTTCATCACCAAAACTAAAAAATGATTTAATTGATGTAACCATTTATTACCATGGAGACGCAAGTGTTGCTGCAAGTGCTGCAATTGGTTCGGGGTTTAGCTCAAGCACTTCTGGCAAATGGGGAAATGAGGCCACTTGGAGTTTAAGTGAGCCTTTTTCTGCATACGAATGGTTTCCGTGCAAACAATATTTACAAGATAAAGTTGATTCGGTTTATACCTACATTACAACAAGCAACCAGAATAAAGTTGGTGCAATTGGTAAGCTAAAAAACATTGTTAACTTACCCAATAATAAAGTAATGTACCAATGGCAATCTAATTACCCGGTTGATTATTATTTAATATCGGTGGCAGTTGCTAAATATATTGAATACAATACGTATGCGCATATTGATGGCGATTCTATGTTAATTCAAAATTATATTTATGATAATCCTGCAACATTAGCCGAAGTAAAAAATACATTAAATGAAACAGCTTCAGTAATTGAAGGTTTCTCGACCTTATTTGGAAAATATCCATTTTGGAACGAAAAATATGGACATGCAATGGCGCCTTTTAGTGGTGGTATGGAGCATCAAACCATGACTACTTTAGGCATAATAGACTTTAGCATAATGGCTCACGAGTTAGGCCATCAGTGGTTTGGCGACCATGTAACTTGTAAAACATGGAACAACATTTGGCTAAATGAAGGTTTTGCTTCTTATTGCGAATATTTGGCTTTGGAATTAATTGACTCAAGCCAAACTCTAGGTAAAATGAATTCGGTTCATAATGCAGTGATGGCACAACCAGGTGGTAGCATTTGGTTTACTGATTCTACTGATGTGGAGCGTATTTTTTCTTCGCGATTAACTTATAATAAAGGTAGTGCTTTTATTCATACACTAAGGTTTGAAATAAATAACGATTCTTTGTTTTTTGCCATACTAAAAAAATATCAAAAGCAATTTGCATTTGCCACGGCCAACACCACCGATTTTATAACATTACTGGAACAGCAAACTGGTAAAGATTTTACGCAAGTATTTGCGCAATGGTTTTATGGCGAAGGTTATCCAATTTTTGAAGTAAAATGGAATAAAATTAGCGACAGTTTAATTATTGTATCAAACCAAACAACAAGCAGTACCACTCCATTATTTATTACCCCAATTGAGTATAAAATTACTTTTGATGGTGGCGATACAACCATTCGTGTAATGCACAATAACCCGCAAGAATGGTTTAAGCTTCCACTTAATAAAAAAATCTATACTTTAAGCATTGATCCTAATAACTGGATTTTAAATAAAGGTACAGTTACAAAAGATATTACCATTGTTGGTGTAAAGGAATCGTTAAGCCATAATTCATCAATCAATATATGTCCAAATCCCGCTAATAATTACATAACAATAACAGGAGCAAACGCATCAAGCAAGATTGTAATTTATGATATAATGGGCAGGACAAAAATTAGCACAACTTTACAAAATAATAAAATTGAAATAAACACTTTGCCTCCGGGTATATATTGGGTTGAAGTAGATGATAACCATGCAAAAAAAGTAATTAAATTTATTAAAGAATAGCAACGTACTTATGAGAAAATTAGTAGGATTAATTATAGCCATTCAATTTGCGAGTATTGTTTTTGGACAAACATCAAATCATGCCCAAACCTTTAAGCGTATATATGATGAAGTATTAAAGAATGGTCATTGCTATCAAACCTTAGATTATTTAGCAAACAATATTGGTGCACGTTTAAGCGGTTCGCCACAAGCCGAAAAGGCAGTAAGCTATATGTTTGCAAAAATGAATAGTTATGGTTTTGATACTGTTTTTTTACAACCTGTAATGGTACCACATTGGGTACGTGGTGCAAAAGAAGAAGCTTTTGTAGCAAAAGGTCGGCAAAAATTTGATGTGCGCATTTGTGCATTAGGCGGAAGTGTAGCAACTCCTATTACGGGTATAGATGCTGAAGTAATTGAAGTAAAAAGTTTAGCCGAATTAAAAGAATTGGGCAAAGCGCGCATTCAAGGTAAAATTGTGTTTTTTAATCGTCCAATGGATCCAACACTAATAAGTACTGGTGCTGCGTATGGCGGTGCTGGCGACCAGCGTTATAGCGGTCCTACACAGGCTGCAAAATATGGTGCAGTTGGAGCGGTGGTGCGTTCGTTAACACTAGCAAATGATGATGTACCACATACTGGAATGACAAGCTACAACGATTCTTTTCCGAAAATACCAGCATGTGCAATAAGTACTAAAGGTGCTGATGCTTTAAGTAATTTAATAAAAACAAAAGCTGATGGGCAAGTACGTATGTTTTTTAAGCAAAATTGTGAAACCCTACCTGATGTGCTTTCCTATAATGTAATTGCCGAAATTAAAGGAAGTGAATTGCCCAATGAGATAATAATTGTGGGCGGACATTTAGATAGCTGGGATGTAGGACAAGGTGCTCATGATGATGGTGCAGGATGTGTGCAAAGTATTGAGGCCATCAGATTAATTAAACATTTGGGATTAATTCCTAAACGAACACTTAGGGCTGTATTGTTTATGAATGAAGAAAATGGTGCAAGGGGTGGCGTTGAGTATGCAAGAGTAGCTGCATTAGATACCAAAAATAAACACATTGCAGCAATAGAAAGTGATGCTGGTGGATTTACACCACGCGCTTTTGGAGTTGAAGATACCAATTATGTTAACATACTTAAAAAGTGGGAGCCAATTTATAAACCTTATGGTATTGATGAAATTAAGCATGGCTGGGGTGGAACAGATATTGGCCCATTAAAAAAACAAGGAACAATTTTAATTGGTTATATGCCCGATTCGCAAAGGTATTTTGATTACCACCATACCGAAATTGATACGTTTGATAAAGTAAATAAGCGCGAACTAGAACTTGGTGCAGGAGCAATGAGTACTTTAATGTGGTTATTAAGCGAAGAAGGATTAACAAAATAATAATTGGCGTTTTTGCTTGGGTTGATGGTGGGGATGAAATTGTGCTAATAATAAATTCTGATTGGATGATATTATAGTTGAAAATAGAATCTTTGAATGAAAACCTAGTTAAGTGCGAGTTAAACATTTTATAAAAAAAGAAACCACATTGCATCAAACAATTGCTTCAATTTGTATCAAAAAATAACCGAAAGTAGCCTAGGTTTTTAAAATTAGACAGTAAAAACTAGCATACAAATACAATTAATACTTTCATATATAATGGAATAGCCATATTTAAGTGAGCTAAATAAATAATTTTTCAAAAATAATTGCACAATTAGGAGTAACGGCTATATTTGCACCACGAAAAATGTCCGATGGTGTAACTGGCAACACGTCTGATTTTGGTTCAGAAGAGTCTAGGTTCGAAACCTAGTCGGACAACAACAGAGAGATAAGTGTCGGGTTTTTTCTAATAAGAAACCCGACATTTTTTTTAAATTTAGGTCCAATTGTACTAATAAAAACTAAAGCACCATGACTTCACCACATAATGAAGTAAAATTATTCTCGGGTCGCAATTCGCTATTTGTTGCCGAAAAAATTGCTAAATCATACGGTCAGCCATTAGGCGACATTACAGTAGCGCAATTTAGCGATGGCGAAATTCAACCAAGTATTAATGAGAGTGTTCGTGGTTGTGATGTATTTTTTATTCAATCTACTTTCCCCAATGCAGATAATTTATTAGAGCTTTTATTGATGATTGATGCTGCAAAACGTGCATCAGCCCATTACATAACTGCGGTAATTCCTTATTTTGGTATGGCCCGTCAGGATAGAAAAGACAAGCCTCGCGTTAGTATTGGAAGTAAAGTAGCTGCCGATTTATTAAAAGCGGTAGGTGTAAGCCGTGTAATGACAATGGATTTACATGCTCCTCAGATACAAGGGTTTTTTGAAATTCCAGTAGATCATTTAGATTCATCTGTAATATTTATTCCTTATATTCGCGACCTTAACGAGAGTAACTTAATTTTAGCATCACCTGATATGGGTTCTTCAAACAGAACAAGAACCTTTGCAAGAGCACTAAATTTAGACATGGTTATTTGCGATAAAGAGCGTAAACGTGCAAACGAAATTGCTTCTATGACCTTGATTGGTGATGTAGCTGGTAAAGATGTAATTTTGATTGATGATATTATTGATACAGGTAATACCTTAGCCAAATCGGCACAAATGCTTAAAGAAAAAGGAGCATTAAGTGTTAGGGCAATGTGTACTCATCCTGTATTATCTGGATCAGCTTACGAAACATTAGAAAATAGTGTTATTGACGAATTAGTGGTGTGTGATACCATCCCATTAAAACGCAGTAGCTCAAAAATTAAAGTATTAAGTGTGGCCGATTTATTTGCCAATGCAATTAAAAACGTTACAGAGTTTGGTAGCATAAGCTCATTATTTAATACAGCAACAAAGTAAATTCGCAGTTAAATAAACTATAAAATGTAAAATAAAGGCATAAGCGAATGAGCCTAAGTTTTACAAAAACAAAAACAACAAAACAAAATGAAAACGCTTGCCATGTTTGGTTATTTGCGGGACGGAGTTGGTAAATCATCTACCAAAGCACTTCGAAACGAGGGTAAAGTGCCGTGTGTATTGTATGGCGGAAACGAGAATTTAAATTTCTCGATGTATTCAGAGGATTTTAAAAACCTTGTTTACACTCCTAACACTTACAAAGTGCAACTTGACATTGATGGAAAAATTTACAAGTCAGTATTGAAAGACATTCAATACCACCCAGTAAATGATTCTATTCTTCATGCCGATTTCTTAACTATTAGTGAAGACAAAGAGGTAGAAGTTAGAGTTCCAGTGCAATTTGTAGGTAATTCAGTTGGTGTTCGTGCCGGTGGTAAATTGCAGGTAAAGTCGCAAAAATTGCGAGTTAAAACTATTCCTTCAAAATTACCTGATTACGTTACGATCAACATTGATGATTTAGAAATTGGTAAATCTATTAAAGTTGCAGATCTTCCTGCTGCTGATTACGCAATTCTAGATTCTCCTAACAACCCAATCGTTACAATTAAAACTACCCGTGCTGCTATTAGCGCTGCTACAGAAGCTGCTACAGGTAAAAAGAAATAATATATTTCTTGTAATAACCTTGAAATCCCGCACCATCAGTGCGGGATTTTTTTTTGCTTAATTATTTGCTTGCCATACTATGATTTAGTAAATTTTAATTGTACCAATATTATTATGTTTTAAATAACTAAGTTAATGCAATTATTGAAAGTGGTATTATTTGTATACTTGCACCATGAAGTTTTTAATTGTTGGATTAGGTAATATTGGTAGTGAATATGCCCATACGCGCCATAATATTGGGTTTGATATTGTTGATGCATTGGCTGCCAAACACAACAAAACATTTACTCCAAGTAGATATGCAGATTATTGTATGGTAACTGTAAAAGGGAAGCAACTACACTTAATAAAACCTACTACTTACATGAACTTAAGTGGTAAAGCTGTGCGCTATTGGATGCAGGAATTAAAGCTTGAAGTTAACCAGGTTTTTGTTTTGGTAGATGATATTGCAATTGATTTTGGTAAAATTAGAATACGTGCTAATGGAAGTGATGCAGGCCATAATGGATTAAAAAGCATACAAGAATTATTGTTGACACAAAACTATCCGCGCCTACGCTTTGGCATTGGCGGAAATTATGCCAAAGGCCAACAGGTAGATTTTGTTTTGGGAAAGTTTACTCCTGATGAGCAGAAAGCCTTACCTGATTTAATTAAGCACAGTATTGATTCGATAGAAGCATTTGCTTTAACAGGCCTTGAACGTACCATGAATTTTTATAATATTAAGTAGCTTTTGGCTTTCTAAAAATTTGACAAATACGGAATCTGATTCCGTATTTGTCAAGTAATATTTTTGTAAATTACTATAAACTAGCGATTTAATTATTTGATAGTTTTTTAAAATATGGCAATATATTTTTGCTTAATTCAAAAAAGGAATTAGACTTAGTTTTTTATCAATCCAATTTCTTTCCAATTTAGTATGTCAGTATCATTAATTGATGAATGCTTACCAGTGTAAACTACGTAAGCATTTTTGGTTGTTGTATTTATTTTTTTCCAGTAATTAATGCCTTTTAAATAATCGGTGCTAAATGTTGTAGCGGTTTTAATTTCAATTGGAATTACACCTGTTGATTGATCAATTAAAATATCTATTTCATTTCCCGTTCTATCGCGCCAATAAAATAAATTACTCCGCTGGCCATTATTGTACCGTGTTTTTAATAATTCAAGAATAATTAAATTTTCAAACAAGGCTCCTCTAAGTGGATGTGTATTTACATGCGAATCAGTTTCAATTTCTAATAACGAGCAGCATAATCCTGTATCATAAAAATATAACTTAGGCATTTGTGTTAACCTTTTGCCCAAATTATTATAAAAAGGTTGTAACCTAAATGCAATAAAACTTGCTTCTAATATACCAAACCAACTAATAATTGTTTTCTGGTCTACTCCTGCATCATTACTTATAGATGTGTAGTTAACTTCTTGACCAACTCGAGTTGCGCAAATTTTTAAGAAACGTTGAAATAAACTAAGATTAGCTATGTTTTTAATTTGCCTAACATCCCTTTCCACATAGGTAAGCAAGTAGTTTGGATAATAATCTACTGGATCTATTTTCTTATCATACACACGTGGGTATCCTCCGTTTAATATTAATTTATTTAAACTTTGTTTGGCATGTTTGCTGTCTTCAAGCTCAGTGTAACTTAGCGGAAGTAGGTGTATAAAGGCAATACGACCTGCTAATGTTTGCGAAATACTTTCGAGCAATAACAAATTTTGTGAACCTGTAATAATAAACAAACCAACCTTATTTGGTTGGTCATCTATCACACCTTGCATGTATGATAAAAGTTGAGGCACCCGTTGTATTTCATCAAAAATTGCACCCGTTTTATATTGCTTCAAAAAAGCACGAGGATCTTTAGTTGCTAGTATTACATTATCTTGATTTTCGAAACTTATGTATGGCTTTTTTGGAAACAGTTCTTTAGCAAGCGTAGTTTTACCCGATTGCCTTGGCCCTAATAAACCAACTGCCGGAAATTTTTTTGCAAGTTGAATGATCTTACTTGCCGCTACTCTTTGTATCATAAATCAAAGATACAAAAATTTGACAAATACGGAATCTGATTCCGTATTTGTCAAATAAAATTTTTATAAATTACTGTGAATTAAATCTTTGGATTTTTAATATTTTTAAACTTTATAGCATTGTTTTCTTAGTTTGACGGTATTTCATACGAATAATCTGATGGAATAGGTTTGATTTGTTGTGTGTTTTGTAGCGCTTACTTATAAAAAACCCAATGCTGATGATATCGCAAGAATGAACATTATACTAATTATTATAATCACATATTTTAAATAAATATTACTAACTCTAATAATCTTACCATCATCGTTAAACGTAATCACGTTTTCATTTATTTTAACAGATTTTATTTTACTCCTCTTTTCTGCTAAAGAATCTCCTACAAAAGGAATATTTTTCGCTTGTTTTAATACAACTTCACCAAGTGCGGTTTCATACCTCATTTTATAATAAAATTCTGTAACAAGATTGTTCTTAATTTGAATAAATTGAAGGCTGTTTTTTATAGACTGATATTTACCATCTGCTACTTCTAGTCCATCTAGCAGTTTTGATCCTAATTCTATAGTTGCATTCACGAACATTTTTGCTGCTAAACATTTATTACCATCATGTGAAATATACTCAAATACATCTCCTTCACTTGTCTGTGCAGAGTTTAATTCATCTAAAAACGAGTTTATATTCAAGTTTTTTTTATTCGATAATATAATAACATCAGTGATATTTTGTGATGAAACAAGTATTATCCAATTTTCTTTAAAGAATAAAATACTATATGATATTGCATCTAAATCTTGGCTGATTACTATTTTATCGTTTGGTAGAATTTCCCATTTTGCCTCTATAATTTTCCCATTATTCTCGATGATTAATCTATTCTTTTCTAAAAAAGAATATTCAAGTATATTTATCAAGTCATACCAGCTACTTTGCTCTATACTTTTTAGCAATAACTTTCTATTGATATATTTCTGGACATTTGGAATTATATTTTGTAGTAGTATTTTCATAAACTTATTGTTAGCTAAAGTTTGTTAAAACATTAGTTCTCAATATTACAGATTGAGTACTGTTTTGAGATGATATGTTGAACAGTTGTTAAAAGTACGAATTCGGTATGTAATATTGTTTCGCATTGTTACTTTTTAATAAGCTAGCCTGTAGTCCTATTTTATGGAATAGCGTAATTTTATGGCTTCATTGCCAGTAAAATTTCTTCGTATCTTTTATTAATGATTTCCCACCAACCCTCATTTGATTTAGGTGATTTTTCGAGATAGCGTATATATAAATTTAACAGTGGGATAACCTCGTCAAAGTTGTTGAATTTTCGAAATGCTTTTGGGCTGCTGCTGTTTGGTTTGAGTACACTAAAGTTTTCATTGTCAAATTTTTCATAATTTTGCTCGTTCAAAAAAGCGATTTCGTATTGATAAAGCGAGAGGTGCTTGATAAGAATGCTAGTAGTGTCATTTACAACATATTTTGCAAGTGGATTAGTTGTATATGTTTTAGGTTCAAAATTTCTCATGCTCATTTAAGTTTTTAACTTTATTAATATTAATCTCTGAGACCTGAGTGTATTCTTCCTAATGATTTTGGTTGTAGAGTCCACAAAACTCACTGATAATATCCTCAGTAATGTTGGCTAGGCCATTTGGCCCTTCAATACCCACTGCGTTAGAGAAAATTATTAACTAACCTTCATAGATATCAATACACTTATAGTATTTATATGCTCGAAGTATTTCCGCGAGTGATTTATTGACTATAACTCTTTTTTTTACATTAGACAATATGTTCAACTCTTCCATTTCATTAATCATATCTAACTTTACATCACGGCTACTCTTTTTTTGAGGCAAATAAATCCTTTTTGCAAAAAAATTTTAAATTGGAGAGTAAAATAATTTTTTCATGGGTATAGGTTTATTAATTCATTTCAAGATGCTTAAGATTAACGTAATATTTTTCTTGTGTGTTTTCACAAAAGTCTTTAATTACATCCCAATTAAGTGAGAGACATTCGGGTCTTGGAGTAGAGCTAAAAAATACAAAATATCCGCCTTGATCAGGTCGATTATGTAAATGATAAAATTTAAATTTCATTATTTCTTTTAATTGTATTTCGCTAAGTTCTGTAAACTCTTTCACTACAGCAATATTCAACTCCTTCAATTGTTTATCATCAATCCTACTTGGTGCATCAATCATAATATCACGGCCACTGTTGTTTTTAGGGAAGGCTATAAAATCTCTTATAGAATCAACCCCGCCAAATAGCGAACATAACCTATCAAAACCAAAAGCAATACCAGCATGTGGTGGTGCACCATATTGAAATGCATCCATCAAAAAGCCAAATTGTTGTTGCGCTTC
>JAUCCO010000023.1:0-33963 GCA_034676125.1 Bacteroidia bacterium | reverse complement strand
ATGCAGCAACAATGGCCAGCAGCAGAACAGTTATAGTGCGTGAAAAATTAAATCATGAAGTTGCTTGGAATTATGGCACATCAATAACCCATAGTTTTAAAATTGGCAATGGCAACACAACTGTTTTGGTTGATTTTTATAGAACCGATTTTGAGAATCAAGTAATAGCAGATTTGTACACCAACTATTCGCAATTATTGCTTTATAACCTAAATGGAAAATCTTACAGCAATAGTTTTCAAACCGAAATAATTTATGAGCCCATTAAAAAATTAGAATTACGTGTAGCCTATAAATACCAAGATGTAAAAGTAACCTACAACAATGTTTTATTAACAAAACCATTGGTGGCAAAACACCGTGTATTGCTAAATGCAGCGTATGCTACTAGGTTTGATAAATGGAAATATGATGCTACGTTAAAATGGTTTGGTCAACAAAGTTTGCCTTCAACAGCCGACTTTCCAAATGGACTTACTACAAATACCATATCACCTAATTATTATACCGTAAATGCACAAGTAACAAGGGCGTTTAAAAAATGGGAAATATATGTTGGCATAGAAAATGCATTTAATGAAATGCAACACCACCAGATTGTAGATGCACAAAATCCGTTTGGAAATAACTTTGATGCAAGCGCTATTTGGGGGCCAATAATGGGAAGAGTATTGTATACAGGAATGAGATTTAATATTAAATAAAAATAAAAATAACTTAAAAATTAAAACAATGAAAAACTTAATAATTGCCGCAGTAACTTTAGTAGCTTTAACTTTTGGAGTTAGCGCACAACAAACCACCGATAGCCTTACCAATAAAATGGATACCACCACGGCTAAAGTAAATGATAACATTACAATTGATAGCAAAGGAATTGCAACTTGTAAAATTAAGACCAGTGCAGTATGCGAGATGTGTAAAGAAACCATAGAGAAAGCAATGGCTTACGAAAGAGGTGTTAAAGACAGTAACCTAGATGTAGATTCGAAAGTTTTAACTGTTAGATTTGATACTAAAAAAACAACATTAGATAAAATTAGAACAGCTGTTATTCTATCAGGCTATGATGCAGATTCGATTCCGGCTGATACTAAAGCTTACGATAACTTACATGCATGTTGTAAAAAAGATTCGGAACATTAAACAAACAAGCATTTACTAAAAGCACAAATTTGTTGGAAATACTTATTTTTAGCGATAAACTTTTAAGTTAGTTGATATTTATAATAGGTTAACTTACAGATGTAATAACCCAACCAAATAAAACTACAACAACATAAAGGCTATTTTAAATATCCACATACTTCGGTATTTGGTTTTAAAATGATAAACTTGTGCTTTAAGTAAGCAAAAAACGAACTATGCATTTAGCAATTGCCGGTAATATTGGATCTGGAAAAACAACCCTAACCACCCTACTCTCTCGTCATTATAAATTTGAACCGCATTATGAAGATGTGGAGGACAATCCATACATAAGTGATTTTTATGAAGACATGCAGCGTTGGGCATTTAACTTACAGATTTATTTTTTAAACAGTAGGTACAATACTTTGCTACAATTGCAAAAGGGCAAAAAGAAAGTTATTCAAGATAGAACCATCTATGAAGATGCTTTTATTTTTGCGCCAAACTTGCACAGCATGGGTTTAATGAGCACACGTGATTTTGAAACCTATCAAAAAATGTTTGAATCGTTAAACCAAACGGTTAAAGCACCAGATTTATTGGTTTATCTTAGGGCTACAATTCCTAGCTTGGTAAACAATATTCAAAAGCGTGGCCGCGAATACGAAGATAGCATTAGGTTAGATTATTTAAGACGCTTAAACGAACGTTACGAAGCTTGGATTAGCAGCTACAAACACAAAATATTAATTATTGATGTGGATGATTTAAAATTTGCTGATAAACCAGAAGATTTAGGTGCAATTATTAGTAAAATTGATGCAGAAATAAACGGATTGTTTTAAAACCAACCGTTAAATAAAAACATAAAAAAAACAGACTACTTCTTAAAGAAATAGTCTGTTTTTTTATGCAGTAAATTATAAAAACTTAGTGCTTATGGTCGTCACCAAAAACTTCAGCTTTATGGCCAAAATGATGTGCAAACTCTCTAATTTCAGCAGCTACTTCGCCATTATTAGTGGCACGCTCGTAAGTATCGCCAAGGGTAGCTAAAGTTTGAAACATAAATAAATTCATTTCCTCAACATTCATTTCTTTGGTCCATAAATCAATGCGTAATGCATTTTGTTGAATACCGTCCCATAAACTTAACATTATGGCCTTAGCTTGTTGTGTACCGTCTACATCGGCATCATCAGCATTCCACTCAATCTCTAATGGCAGATTTTCATTATTTAATGAAATCTTAAAGTTTATGTGTGATGTTTTAACTATTTCGTTTGTTTGGTTGTTTGACATGATATAAAATTAAATTTTGGGCAAATATAAGTGAAGATTTAATGGTTGTAATAAACTAATTAATATTATTGAGTTAAGCTTTTGTAATACTTTGGATGGACTACAATTAACCATTAAAATTTTGCTATAATTATTCTTTTACAAATTACTTTTAAGGTTCACCAAAAACGACTTTACTTCAGTAAGTTTATTAATAACCTCAGCCCTATCATTTACTTTTTCATCCTTACGCAAAGCATCTTTGGCACCTTCTAGTGTGTACCCTTTTTGCTTAACCAAATAATGAATATACTTTATCAATTCAATATCTTTTAAAGCATATTTTCTTGTGCCTTTATCAGTTTTTTGAGGTTTTAAAAGCGCAAATTCTTTCTCCCAAAACCTAATAAGCGAAGGTGCTTCACCAATCATATCGGCTACTTCTCCTATTGTATGGTATTTTTTTTCAATTTGGTCGTCCATGTTTAATTTGCTAAATAAAGTTAAACTTAGTCAAACGATTGTGTAGGACGTTCAGCAATTTCGCGCATGGCAGCATAATCAGATTCGGTTAAATCATTAAAGAAATAATTAATGGGATTTATTTTATTGCCATTTTTTATCACCTCATAATGCAAGTGCGAACCAGATGACAAACCAGTGTTTCCAACATAGCCAATTAACTGACCGCGAGTAACACGTTGCCCTATTTTCACCTTGGTTTTAAACATGTGTCCGTACAAAGTTTTATACCCAAACCCATGATCTATTACCACATGATTACCATATCCATGGCCACCATTAATTGCAGGTACTACCCTACCGTTTCCTGTTGCATAAATTGGTGTTCCGGTTGGTGCAGTAAAATCAATACCTGTATGCATTTTGTAGGTTTTGTAAATGGGGTGTAATCTATAGCCAAAACCAGAGGCCATTCTGCGTAAATTTTTATTTGTTACTGGCTGTATTGCGGGTATTGAAGCCAAGAACTCCGTTTTATTTTCGGCTAACTTTGCCAACTCCTCCATCGATTTGGTTTGAATAGTAACCTGATTTGCTAAATTATCAATCCTCGTATTAAGTGCTTTTAAACTTTCGTTGTTTGCAAATTTTTCTAAGTCTTTGTAATCACTAACACTAGCTACTTGTTTGTTATAATCAACTGGTTCAGCCTCAAAAATTGCACGATAAATGCCTGCATCACGCTCTTTTAAATCGGTTAATAAGGTGTTTAGTTTATCAACTTTTTTATTTAAAACCTTGGTTTGAAGTTCAAAAGATTGCAACTCACGTTTTAATATTTTTTCTTTTGGAGAATCTATATAATAATATCCTATTAACAGTAAACTTGCACCAGCCACAACACTTGCGCTTAAAAAACCAAACACACGCAGCGCTAAGGTGCGTATACTTGTTCTCGATTTTTCAAAATCTAAGCTATGTGGATTGTAAAAGTATTTTATTTTTGCCATCCTAAATTGTACTCGGTAATATTAAATATGCATGCTTTTTTGTATCATGCAGCGGGCAAAAATAACCATTACAGTTTTTAAATCAACCATAATAAAATAAGTAGCTGATATAAAGATACATGACAAGCGCACAAATAAGACAACAGTTCCTCGACTATTTTGCAAGCAAGGGCCATCAAATTGTTCCTTCGGCACCTATTATAGTAAAAAACGATCCCACATTAATGTTTACCAATGCGGGCATGAATCAATTTAAAGATTGGTTTTTAGGCAACGAAACACCTAAGTATAAACGTGTTGTTGATACACAAAAATGTTTACGAGTAAGCGGAAAACACAACGATTTAGAAGAAGTGGGTGTGGATACTTATCACCACACCATGTTTGAAATGTTGGGAAATTGGAGCTTTGGCGACTATTTTAAAAAAGAAGCCATTGAGTGGGCCTGGGAACTTTTAACAGATGTTTATAAATTACCAAAAGACAGACTTTATGTAACCGTTTTTGAAGGCGATGCAAACGAAGGTTTAGCATTTGACCAAGAAGCATTTGATAATTGGAAATTATGGATTGATGAAAAACGTATTTTAAACGGAAATAAAAAAGATAATTTTTGGGAAATGGGCGATACTGGACCATGCGGACCATGCTCAGAAATACATGTGGATTTGCGTACTGATGCCGAACGTGCTTTGGTTGATGGCGCAACTTTGGTAAACAATGATCACCCACAAGTAATAGAAATTTGGAACAATGTGTTTATGGAATTTAACCGTAAAGCAGATGGTTCGTTAGAAAAATTACCCGCCCAACATGTTGATACAGGAATGGGTTTTGAGCGTTTGGTACGTGCTATAGAAGCTAAAACTTCTAACTACGATACAGATGTATTTGTACCAAGTATAAAGTTTATAGAAAAACACTCGGGCATAAAATATGGCTTTACTGCAAGCGATGATGAAACAGTAGATATTAATTCTCGAAAACAAGATATTGCCATGCGTGTTATGGCAGATCATATACGTGCAATAAGTTTTGCTATTGCCGATGGACAGTTGCCAAGTAATAATGGCGCTGGTTATGTAATTCGCAGAATATTGCGCAGAGCTGTGCGTTACCAATACCAATTTTTAGGAATTAAAGAACCCTTCTTATGCAAGTTGGTTGATGAAGTAATAGCAGAAAGTTTTAAAAATGTTTTCCCTGAATTATTTGCCCAAAAAGATTTTGTAGTAAAGGTAATTAGAGAAGAAGAACTGAGCTTTTTGAAGACTTTGGAGAATGGGTTGAAAAGGCTAAATAATGAATTAGACAAATACACCATTGTAAAAGATTTAATTGAAAACGCTTTTGAAAATCCAACATATGGAGAATTGAACAATATTGGAAAGTTGCATAATAACTCAACGGTAAACTATACAGCAAGAGCTATCGCCTCAACAATATCCAACCTAAAAAAAGAGGAATCTGCTATAAGTTTTGCTGAGGAGGAGTTATTCCTTTTACTTGAAAAAGTCGATGCGAACTATGATAAGCAATACAATACTTTAAAGAATCATATACTTTCTGTAAATGGAAAGTCTGCATTTGAGCTATATGATACATTTGGTTTTCCTATAGACCTTACAAGATTGATTGCTTCGGAGCATGGATTTACTGTTGATGAAGTCGGTTTCGAAGCTGCACTTAAAGAACAAAAAGACCGCAGTCGTAAAGCAACAGAATTAACAACGGACGATTGGGTTGAGGTTGACCAAAGTTCTAAAACAGACGAGGACTGGTTTGTTAAAGAAAATTCTGCTGAAGTGCGTAATCAGACAACCTTTTTAGGATACGATGAAACCGAAGCAGAAATAAGCATCATCAAATACCGTAAAGTAAAAGCAAAAGGAAAAGAAAGTTACCAGTTAGTATTTAACCAAACTCCTTTTTACCCAGAAGGTGGAGGGCAAGTTGGAGATACTGGATTTTTAAGTAATGCAAATGAGAAGTTAGCCATTATTGATACTAAGAAAGAAAACAACCTGATTATACATTTTGCTGAAACATTGCCTGAAAATGTAGAAAGCACTTTTACCGCAACTGTTGATGTAGAAAAACGCAGATTAACCGAAGCTAACCATAGTGCTACGCATTTATTACATGCAGCATTGCGCAGCGTGTTGGGCACACATGTTCAACAAAAAGGCAGTTTGGTAAATAGCGAATACCTGCGTTTTGACTTCTCGCATTTCTCTGCAATGACGGATGAAGAAATTGCAAAAGTAGAACAGATCGTAAACGAAAAAATTCGCGCAAACATAAACCTTAACGAACGTAGAAATGTACCAATTGCCGAAGCACAAACAATGGGTGCAATGATGTTATTTGGCGAAAAATATGGAGAAAGTGTTCGTGTAATAACTTTTGATGAAAACTACAGTCGTGAACTTTGTGGTGGCACACACGTTAAAGCAACTGGTAATATTGGTGCTTTTAAAATTATTAGCGAAAGTGCCGTAGCTGCTGGTGTACGCAGGATTGAAGCGATAACAGCAAATGCGGTAGAGGATTTATTAAACACACAATGGAGTTTGGTTAACGACCTTAAACACTTATTAACTGCCAAAGATTTAAAAAAATCTGTTGAGCAATTAGTAGCCGACAAAGCTGAGTTGTTGAAGAAATTAGAAGTGTTTGAAAATGAAAAAACGTTACTGATTAAACAAGATCTTAAAACTAAAATTGTATCAAACCAATCAATCAATCAACTTATTCAACTAATAACTATATCATCTGCCGAACAGTTAAAAAACTTATCATTTCAATTAAAAACCGAAACCGAAAATTTATTTTGTGTATTGGGTTGCGAGTTAAATGGCAAACCCATGCTAAGTGTAATTATAAGCGATAATTTAGTTGCCGATAAAAAATTACATGCCGGAAATATTGTTAAAGATTTAGCTAAAGAAATTGAAGGTGGCGGTGGCGGACAACCATTTTATGCAACTGCTGGTGGTAATAATTTAGCTGGGTTACAAGCAGCAATAAATAAGGCCAAAACAATCATTTAAAAAATACGTGAGTTTATAAAAGCTGTTTCGTTAAATTTACCGAAACAGCTTTTTGTTTTATATCAATATTAAACTTTATAATTATGACATTAGCAGAACAATTTGAAGAGGCATCAAAACGCGTTCATACATTAAGCGAACGCCCGGCAAACGATATTTTATTAAACTTATACTCTTACCACAAGCAAGCTTCGGTGGGCGATGTGCATGGAGAAAAGCCGGGTATGTTTGATTTTATAAACGCTGCAAAATACAATGCTTGGGCAAGTAAAAAAGGCTTAACAAAAGATGAAGCAATGCAACATTATGTTGACTTAGTGAACAGTCTTTTTAGCTAAAATACAGCATCATGCAAAAAAATAACATCTGGATAATTATACTATTGACAACAGTATTTACGGCATGCAGCGGCACAAAACCCACTACATTAACCCCGCAAAATACTACCGATAGAAATACACGTTTGTTAGAAAAAGGTGTGAGTTTTTTTGCATACGGACAAGAACCTTTTTGGCACTTAGAAGTGTATGAGGGCAAAGAAATAAGGTTTGAAGGCATGAACAACAAATCGTTTGTATCGCCAAGTAAAGATGATTTACCAACTGACAGCCTTCCTTATTATACTATTTTTAGGAAAAATGTTCCTAGTGGTTCATTTGTGTTTTTAATACTGCATCAACCTTGCACCGATGTTATGAGTGGAGAAAAACACCCAATGTGGATTATAGCCTATAACGGAACCGACACATTAAAGGGCTGTGGGATGAATATTTACGACAAACGCATTAATGGAAATTGGAAATTAGTAAAAATAAAGGGCAAAAAAATATCATCCAAATTAGGTCCAGATAATATTCCGCACCTAGAAATTAATGGAGAGTTAAATACCATTTCGGGCAGTACTGGTTGTAATCGTTTTAACGGAAGGTTTGTTTTACGTAATTATAAAGTACACATGAACAACTTGGCAACAACACAAATGGCTTGTCCAAACACAATAGAACCCGCTTTTTTAGATGCGTTTAAGTATATGGACTCCTACCAAATAAAAGACAACACACTGTTTCTGACTAATAAATTAGGTGTTACCTGCGAATTTATCAAAACACAATAAAATTGTAAATTAAACACTAGATTAAACACTAATTTTAGCGGAATTATTAGCAACAATAAAAAGCTTAACAAAAAACAAACTATGCAACATTATGTTGACTAGTGAATAATTAATTAAAATAAAAAAATCGTACAGAAAATAAATGAAAATAATAGTACCCATTTTAGCTGGTGTAGTTTTACTGGCATCGTGTAGTAGTAAAAAACAAGTTACATCAATCCAAAAACAAACCGACCAATTGGCGCAGTTGTACAAAAGCGGTGTAACATTTTATGCATTTGGAGGGCAACCCTCTTGGAACTTAAAATGGACCACCGAAGCAATAAAGTACGAAGGACAATTTGAAGAAACTTTTACACTTGAAAACAAGTTAGGATTGCCCACAGATAGCACACCAAGTAATACTAAGTATAAAATACCAAGTGGAAATTTTAATATTTTAGTTACTAATAAACCATGCATAGATTCTTTAACCAAGAAACAATTTCCGTATAGGGTGGTTGGTACATTTGGTAATAAAGATAGCATGTTGCACGGGTGTGGCAGAAATATTTATGACCAAAATATAAATGGAAAATGGATACTCAAAAAAATAAACAACAAGGATATTCCAAGCCAGTTGGATATTAAAACCATTCCATATATTGAGATAAATGGAGAAACACAAAAAGCAACAGGATATACAGGTTGTAATAGGCTAAACGTAAAATTTTTAATTCGTGGAAACGAAATAACTATGGGTGAAATAGCAAGTACCAGAATGACTTGTCCAAATGTATTAGAGGTAGCATTTGTAGAGGCATTTAGTCATATCCTTAGCTACCAATATAGCAGCGGTACATTAACTTTAACCAACAACAAAGGCGAAACTTGCCAGTTTGAAAAACCAGCTAAATAGCCTTATTCCAAGTAATTAAGCAAAAACTTAGTGCTGATAATTTTGTCTAATCAAACCAAAATTATGTTTAATTTCGCACCTCAATTGAATTTTCGATTTACATGAGTATTGATTATAATAAATACGAAGCCGTAATTGGTTTAGAAGTACATGCCCAAATGCTTACAAAAAGTAAAGCATTTTGTGCGGATGCGGTTGAATACGGTGCACCTGCAAATACATTGGTAAGTCCAATAAGTTTAGGCCATCCTGGTACTTTACCTGTACACAATAAAGAAGCGGTAAAAAATGCAGTAAAATTAGGCGTAGCTTGTAATTGTGATATAGCCGAACATAATTATTATGCCCGCAAAAACTATTTCTATGCTGATTTGCCTAAGGGTTATCAAATTTCGCAAGACAAAACCCCCATTTGCGAAAATGGATATATTGATATTAAACTAAAAGATGGCACCGAAAAACGTGTTGGTTTAATACGTATACACATGGAAGAAGATACCGGAAAAAGTATGCACGACCAAGATGTGTATGATACTTTAATTGACTACAACCGTGCAGGAACTGCTTTGGTAGAAATGGTATCGCTGCCCGATATGCGTGGTGGCGAAGAAGCTTATCAATTTTTAACCGAAGTACGTAAGTTGGTACGCTACCTTGGCATTTGCGATGGCAATATGGAAGAAGGCAGCATGCGTTGTGATGCAAATGTTTCGGTAAGAATAAGAGGCGAAAAAGAATATGGAGTGAAGGTTGAAGTAAAAAACATGAACTCGATTAGAAACGTACAACGTGCTATAGATTTTGAAATTATTCGTCAGATTGATGCCATAGAAGCAGGCGAAAGAATATACCAAGAAACCCGTACTTTTGAAGCCACAAAAGGTGTTACAATTGTAATGCGTACCAAAGAAGGTGCTAGCGATTACCGTTATTTTCCTGAGCCAGATTTACCGCCTTTGCATATTACCCAACATTTTATTGATGAAATAAAACAACTTATGCCGCAGTTGCCAAAAGCATTGTTTGCTAAGTTTACAAACGAATATGGTTTAAGCGAATATGATGCAGGTGTATTAACCGAAAGTAGAGAAATAGCAGAATATTTTGAAGCCATTTTACAATATACAAACAACACTAAAGCTGCTGCAAATTGGGTAATGGTAGCCGTAAAAGGTTACTTAAACGAAAATGCAATTGATATTTCAGACTTTGTATTAAAGCCAGCACAAATTGCCGAAATTATTTTATTGATAGATGATGGTAAAATAAGCAACTCGGTAGCTACTCAAAAAGTGTTTGGCGAATTGGTAAATCAACCCACAAAAACTGCCTTACAAATTGCCGAAAGTTTAAATTTATTGCAAGAAAGTAACAGTGATGATTTGCAACAATGGATTGATGCTGCTATAGCTAAATTTCCAGAAAAAGTAATTGAATACAAAGCTGGAAAAGTGAGCTTAGTGGGTTTATTTATGGGCGAAGTAATGAAACTGAGTAAAGGTAAAGCCGACCCCAAAGTGGCAAGCCAAATGGTTAAAGAAACATTAGATAAAAAATAAATTGATTGATTAAATAAAACAAAAAAATCAAACCAAAAAAATGAGAAATATATTTATAGCAATTACTTTATTATTGGTGGTAGCATGCGCTAAGCCTGAAGAAAAAAAAGGATTTACCATTAAAGGAACCATTAATAATTTAGAAGGAAGTGTATTAACTTTACAAGAACTTACACCCAAAGGTTTGGTGTTTATTGACTCTGCAGAAGTAGCTAAAGATGGCACTTTTGAGTTTGATGGTAACATTACCGAACGTACTTTTTGTGTAATACAAATGAACAACAGTGCTGCTGTTTTAGTGGTTGATTCGATGGCTGAAATTGTGATGGATATTGATGCCAACAAACCCGAAGATTTTACGGTAAAAGGTAGTGCTGAAACAGAAAAATTAAAACAACTGCTTTTGGTTAATAGCAACTACATGGCTTTGGTAAAGGCATTAGAAACTAAATATGCTGAGTATGGCGAAAACATGCCACCACCAAACATTCAAGAAAAAATGCGTTTTGAGTATGACAGTTTAATGAAAGCACGCGAAACCGATATACAACAAACATCAATACAATTAGAAAACTCTTTAGTGCCTTATTTTGCAACAAATTATTTATTACCACAATCAAACTTCGATTTTTTAAAATTAATTGATGATAAAAACTACGCATTATTTTCGGGTAGTAAGTATGCAAAAGAATTACATAAACGTATTGAGTTATTAAGCAAAACTGCTATTGGAAGTACTGCTCCTGATATTGTATTACAAGATCCATTTGGTAAAACAATTTCGTTATCGAGCTTACGTGGCAAAACTGTTTTAATTGATTTTTGGGCCAGCTGGTGCAAACCGTGTAGAGAAGAAAGTCCTAACTTGGTTAAGGCTTACAACAAATACAAAACAAGCGGCTTTGAAGTATTTAGCGTTTCGCTTGACGACAATAGAGAGGCTTGGCAAAAAGCGATTAATGATGATAAATTACTGTGGACACATGTAAGTGATTTAATGAAATGGAATGCTGCAGTAGTTAATTTGTACAATATTGAGGCGATTCCATTTACAGTTTTAATAGATGGCGAAGGAAAAATAATTGCTAAAAACCTACGCGGCAAAGCACTTGACGATAAGTTAGCCGAAATTTTAAAATAAGCAATAATTCGAAAGATATTTAGCGGAGGTAGTAATCAAAATACTGTCTCCGTTATTTTTTTTTACAAAATACGTAGGTTGATACTTCATTATTGCGATTACGCATTTGCCGCCAATTGATATATTAGCGTTGAACCAGGAAGTACTAAACAAGAAGTTTTAGACCATTTTGCTGACGTCAGCAAAATGGTTGATGTCGATTCTACTGCATAGAAATAATGTTAAAAATACATTTTTGCCTTTAAGCCTTCACCATCAATCACTAATATATTAACTTAGCTACTTAACATTAACTTAACTTTTACGTAATATTGAACTTATAAGAAACCCCGAATGTTACAGAAAAATACAGACATGGAAAACGCACACAAAATTTTGGTGGTGGATGATGAAAACGACATTTTAGAGTTTATTCAATATAACCTAAAAAAAGAAGGGTATGATGTGTACTTGGCGCAAAATGGTAAAGAGGCAATTGCCATAGGAAAAAAAATTAAACCTGACTTAATTTTATTAGATGTAATGATGCCCGTAATGGATGGCATAGAAGCTTGTAAACAAATTAAAGCTGACCCTGATTTTAAGAAAACCTTCGTGGTATTTTTAACCGCACGTGCCGAAGAGTACAGTGAGATTGCAGGATTTAATGCAGGTGCTGATGATTATATTGCTAAACCAATTAAACCTCGTGTATTATTAAGCCGCATAAGTGCTATTTTAAGACGAAAAAGTAAAGATGTAGTTGAACAAAAAATTATTGCTAGCAACTTAATTATTGATAGGGAAACATTTTTAGTTTATCGTGGTGATGATAAAATACAACTGGCCAGAAAAGAGTTTGAACTATTATTTTTATTAGCAAGCAAACCTGGCAAAGTATTTACCCGTGATTTTATTTTAGAAAAAGTTTGGGGTGATGAAGTGTTAGTTGTTGATAGAACTATTGATGTACACATTCGCAAATTGCGCGAAAAAATAGGAGACGATTATATTGGCACTGTAAAAGGTGTGGGATATAAATTTGAAATATGATAAGAAACCCCAAACCATTTTATCTTACCATTGCTATATCAATAGCATTAGCGGTATTAATTGCTGCTACCAGCTTTGTATTAAGCAGTAGCTTATGGGTTTCGTTAGCACTTTTTATAGTAACATTTATAGCAAGTTTTTTATTGTATTTTTTTAGTGTAGAGTATTTTATATACCGTAAAATTAAACTCATCTACAAAACTATTCATAGCCTTAAAACTCAGAAATACGATGCGCAATTAAGCAAATACAGCCTGCTAAACGACCCAATCTCTAAAATGAATAAAGAAGTGATTAGTTGGGCCCGCGACCAAAAGCATCAAATGGATGAATTGAAGAGATTAGCCGAATTTAGAAAAGAATTTTTAGGCAATGTAAGTCACGAGTTAAAAACCCCCATATTTAACATTCAAGGGTACATACATACATTAATTGATGGAGCAATAGACGACCCCGAAGTAAACATTCGGTTTTTAACCAAAGCTGCAAAAAGTGTAGATAGATTGGGTGATTTAGTGGCTGATTTATTGGCCATTTCGCAATTAGAAAGTGGTGAATTAGCCATGGAAATTGAACAGTTTGACATTAATGCATTGGTTAAAGATGTTTATGAGCAACTGGAGGTAAGGGCTAAGGAAAAAAACATACATCTTATTATTAAGGATGGTTGCAATAAAGCATTTTGGGTATATGGTGATAAATACCGCATAAGACAAGTAATTATTAACCTAGTAAACAATACCATTAAACATGGCAATGATTTTGGCACATCAACCGCTGCTTATTATGATATGGACGAAAACATATTGATTGAAATAGGCGACAACGGAGAAGGAATAGACCAAGACAACTTACCACGCATTTTTGAGCGATTTTATAGGGTAGATAAAAGCAGATCGCGCGAAGCAGAAACTGGAGGCAGTGGCGGCACTGGTTTAGGCTTAGCAATTGTTAAACATATTATAGAGGCCCATCATCAAACCATAAATGTACGCAGCACCATTGGGCAAGGCACCACTTTTGGATTTACCCTGAAAAAAGGAAGCGGTAATTAAAACGAACAACACCTGCTGTTTACAATAATTTAATTTTATAACTTACCTAACATCATTACATTTGCAGCAAATAATATTAAACAACATGAAAAAACTATTACTCACGATTTTTACCGTAATTATCGGTCTTTATGTTAACGCACAATTTGCTTACCGCTCTGTAACCAGCGGAAATTGGAATGCTATTGCTACTTGGGAAAGATACAACCCAGTAAATGATACTTGGAGTGCAGCTACTACAGGCCAAATTCCAGGTACTTTAGACTCTGTTTTCATTCAGACTGGTCATACTGTTACACTTACACAAAATGAAAGTTGCACAAACTTAGCCATGCATAATGGTTCTGGAATTAAACTAGCTTTAAATGATTTTACCCTTGAGGTTGGTGGCACAATTGGTGCATTTACTAATCCTGTGGCTACATTTGCCTTTCCATTAACATACACTGCTACAGTAAATTTAGCCATTAACAATGGAACAAATGGTGCTGGTGATATTCGTTTTATTGGTGCAACAAGAAATATTTTTAATCAAGGCCAATGGGGTGCAAATCCTGCAAGTTGGAATTGCGAGTTCGCATTAAACAATGGTTCTACGGGCACTTTACCTGGTAATTTTAAAGCTGGAAGAATTACTATTGTATCAGGAACTGTATTTGCTAACAACGATTTTAGACCAGATGGTGCAGCAGCTAGCACTGGAGATATTATTATAAACAGCGGAGCTACATTAAGGGTAAATGGCTCAATTGCCAGAACAGGTACGGCCACAAATACTATTGATTCAATTGATATTTATGGAACCTTAGAAATGGGTGGAACATCATCAAACCAAAATTTAAGTGCAGTTAATTTTCGTGTAAACAACGGAGGTAAATTTGTTAAAATAAACAACAATGCGCTAAACACCACAATCACCAATCGCGATTGGGCTATAGGTTCAACATTAGAATATGCAGGAACTGCAAACCAAACTATTGGTGGTGAGTTTCCAAATACATTGGCTAAAGTTGTTATTAATAACACCAACGGAACCGTAAATTTTTCAGGTAACAGATACATTACCGATACCTTAATTATGACCGCTGGTAACATCTCTATTGCAGCTACAGACAGTTTAACTTTAGGTGTAACCAAAACAGGAACCTTAATCTATACATCAGGTACTATAGTTGGTAAACTTAATCGTTATATTGCATCTACAACAACTGGCAACATATTGTTCCCAGTTGGTACTGCCGATGATTACCGCCCAATAAATGCAAACTTTGTTTCTGCACCTATGTCAAGTGGTAATGTTTCTATGTTTCATGTTGATGGTGGAGCAAATAACCAAACAATCACTTCATTTTTAGATGGCACTTTTAACATTGATAGAATTTCTCAATCATATTGGGGGGGCTCGATTAACAATGGTTTATTAGCGCTTAATATTACTTTAACTTGTACTTTAACAGGACAAACAGGCATACTAAATGCTTCAACTACACGTGTTGTTGGCTCGTCAGATAATGGTGCATCATACGGTTCACTTGGGGGTTCTCATGTTAATGGTTCAGGAGTTACTGCTATTAGAAGTGGATTTCAAGTAAACTCACCTTTAAACTTTAGAATTCATTTAGGTGGGAATTCAATCTCAAACCCATTGCCAGTTAAGTTTAAATCTTTTACTGCTACTAAATCAGAAAATTCGGTTAACCTTAAATGGATTACTGCTAGCGAAAGTAACAACAACTTGTTTGAAGTTCAACGCAGTGACAATGGTGCTAAATATTATAATATAGCAATTGTTAAAGGTTCGGTAAATAGCAATACAGCTACAACATATACTTTTAAAGATGTTGATACAAAAGCTGGCACATATTGCTACAGATTAAAGCAAGTTGACCTTAACGGTGCATTTGAATTTTCTAAAACAACTTGTGTAGAATTTGAAGTTGTTAAAAACAATACCAACGAAGTTGTAACTACACCAAATCCATTTAACTCTAACCTAAATGTTAAGTATAACAGCATTAACCAAGGTAGTGTAAATGTTCAAATTATTGATATGATTGGTAAAACACATTACAACAATACTATTGCAGTAAACAAAGGTGAAAATGCATTAAATATTGATGCAGAAACTTTGCCATTAGGTATTTACTTTGTACGCATTACTAACGGAACAGAAGTTACTAGTCAACGTATTATTAAAAAATAATACCACAATAACTCATTAAATAAAAATCCTGTTACTTAATTGTAGCAGGATTTTTTTTGCTTAACTTTTTTACACCTGCTAAAATAAACCCAATTGATGCTCAATTTATACCAATTGTAATTATTTTTCAGTCCAAACTAAAAATTAATTTTACAATGGTAATACCGATACTACATGAAAATAGTTCAATGAGGTAAGAGCTGAAATTGGACTATTTTGAACGTGCTTTCGGTATTACTTTCGCTATACCCACATTAATAGTATATTTGGCCACAAATGCCAAAACTGTTATTATATTTTCTACTCCCATTTTCGTGGCTTTACGGCTTGATTATCTCTTTTCGTAAGTGGTTATATAAATCTGGAGTATATACGCGAAGCAAATTCGATTTCCCAATAATTTGTGTGGGTAATATTACAGCAGGTGGTACAGGAAAAACGCCTCATATTGAGTGGTTAATTGAAAAACTCGGAGCCTACTATAAGGTTGCAGTATTAAGCCGCGGTTATAAACGAAATACGAATGGATATATCCTATCAACCATATTAAGCACGCCCGAAGAAATTGGAGATGAACCTTATCAAATAAAACAAAAGTTTTTACAAGTACCTGTTGCGGTAAGCGAAAACAGGGTACTTGGCATACCATCTTTACTTGGAGACGAACAACAAGTTGAGGTAGTATTAATGGATGATGGTTTTCAGCATTTAAGTATACAAGCTGGTTTTAATATTGTATTGAATGATTACAATAGACCATATTACAAAGATTATTTATTGCCTGCAGGATTATTGCGCGAAAGTGCAACAGGTGCTATACGTGCAAATATTATTATCGTAACCAAATGCCCAGAAAATTTGCCAATAGCCGAGCAACAAAAAATAATTAAGCTATTAAAACCACAGCCAAATCAAGAAGTATATTTTAGCACCATCGTTTATAAAAATATCATTGCAGTAACCGATGCTGCAAAACAATTAGTAACACCAACCAACGATCAAACCGCAATAGTATTGGCTGGTATTGCCAAAGCATCTTTATTTATTGATAAAATAAAATCAATCCATACAAAAGTAATACCGCTAGTTTTTAGCGACCATCAAACATACAGTGATGATCGTATTCAGCAAATTGCAGCCACTGTTGCGCTATATCCAAACTGTGTAATTATTACAACCGAAAAGGATGCTGTAAAACTAAAAAGTAAATTAATTTTGCCACATATTAACCATATACCCATTTGGTATTTACCTATTGGAATTAGCATTTTAAACAATCAAGAAAGCCAATTATTGCAAACAATAAATGAGTATATAATAAGCGAGCTAAACAATGCCGAACAAGATTAATTATATAAAACAATTAATGGTGCTTGCTGTGGTTTTAATTGCAAGCAATAAATCAATTGCACAACAAAGTTTTAACATGGAGTTGCTTGCTCATTATAATGATACTAGCTTAACTAAACTAAGCGACAATCAGATTTGGAATGATGTAATGGGATGGGCTGATACAGTTAAAAACCGGGAGTATATGATTTCGGGCACATCAGATAGCATCTATTTTTTTGATGTAACAAACCCTACTGAAATTAAACTTTGTGCTAGTTTTTATGGAACCAATACAGGCTGCATTAATCGCGATTATTATCCTTACCAACATTATTTATATGCAGTAAGCGACCAATGCACACAGGTAGGTAACTTGCAAATTTTTGATATGCAATACTTACCCGATTCAGTTGTAAAAGTTTATCAAAATGATAGTATTAGCGGCCTCTCGCATACCATTTTTATTGAAGAGAAAAGCCAGCGCATGTACATGAATTTAAACAAGCGTAAAAATCCCGTTAGTGGAATGATAGAGGTTTTTCCCATGGATATAATTTCACTTGAGAACCCTGTTTTACCCAAAAAAATTGGCTCGTTGGTATTTCCACCACCATACAGCGCAGTGCGGGTTCACGAAAGTTATGTACGCAATGATACCGCTTATTGTAGTGGCGAAAATGCAGGTTTATTTATTTTTGATATTCGTGATGCATCAAACCCTATTTTAATAAGCTCTATTACCCCACCCTATCCTGCAAATGCATACAACCACAGCAGTTGGCTTGATAGCACGGGTAAATTTTTATTATTTACAGACGAAACTCCAGCGGGTGTTGGTATGAAAATTTATGATTTAACAGATATTACGCAACCCAGAATTGTTGGAAACCCTTTTAAAGAAGAAGGTTCGCCACATAATGCATATTGGAAAGGCAGGTATGCTTATGCAAGTATGTATTATGGTGGTGTGCAGGTATATGATTTACAAAACATCAACAAGCCTCAAATTACTGCTTATTATGATACTTACCCAGACGATTTTACCAATGGTTATAAAGGATGTTGGGGTGTTTGGCCGTTTTTACCTTCGGGTAATATTTTAGCAAGCGACATGACTTATGGATTATTTGTACTAAAAACAACTGCTAACTTAGGTGTAAATAATTATGCTGAAACTAGGCTAAATTTACAAGTTTATCCTAACCCGTTTAACAAGAGTGTTAACTATACTGTTGGTGTAAATACTCCCGAAAATGCTACCCTAAACGTATATAATTTACAAGGCAAATTGGTATCTACACAAACCATAAACTTACAAGCTGGTATCAACAAAATTAATACAACACTTGATGTAGAAGATGGCTTGTATTATTTAAAATTAACTACTGCCCAAAATATCTATACGACACAAATATTAAAACAATAACGTGAAGCAAAACCCTAATTTATATATAATTATTTTATTGCTATGCACATTTAACTTCACCAAGTTATTTGCACAAGAAACCAATAGAAAATATCCATTAACTTACACCAATATGTGGGGCATTGATCGGAATATTAACGAGCAGTATTTAGATACAAACATGAACGAAACGGAGATATTTCATCCCATGTATCAAAAAAATATATTGTTTCAAGACATGGGAAATATCGGCTCGGCTGGTAAAAGTGCCGTATTTAATTTGCAGCAACCAGTAGGGTTTAATGCTTCTTTTAATCCTTATCAAAACTATATGTTTAGCAATAAAGATATTAGGGTTTTTAATACCACAACTCCAATTACCGAATTGTTTTATAGCCAAGGTGCGCAAGAAATGTTGTTTTTAAAAGCCATGCATACCCAAAATATTTTACCCCGCTGGAATGCAGGAATTGACTTTAGCAGAATAACATCTGAAGGATTTTTATTACGCCAAAAAACCAGTCATTACAACACCCAAGTTACTACAAACTACCATTCAAAAAATAAACGTTACCAATTATTAGGAGCACTAACTTTTAATAATGGTAAACTTCAAGAAAACGGTGGCATTACCAGCGATTCGGCATTTGAAGCACTGGGAGGAACAAATAAAGCAGTAAATGTAAATTTAAACTTTAGTGAGAATGATTACCATAACCGCAGCGCAATAATTAAACAGTATTACAAATTTGGAAATGCCAAACAGGTAATAAATGGCGAAGATACATTGTATGATTTTGAACCCAAATCACAAATTAGCCATACCTTTAAAGCTGAAGAAACTTCGTATATTTTTAATAATGGTGGCGATTCTATAAACCCATTATTACCCAATCAATTTTATAGTGCTACACCAGGTGTTACTTACGATTCTATTTATAATGGTTTAATCGAAAATAGTTTAAATTACAATTTGCTAAATAATAATGTAAACAACAAACGCAGTTTTATAAACTTTGGATTGACACATCAAGCAGTGGTAGTTTCGCAACCTACTTATAAAAACTACTTTAATAATGTTATTGCAAATACACAACTCGAAAAGGTTAATTATAATAACAATTCGTTAAGTTATTTAATTGATGGTGCATATGTATTAGCAGGGTTTAACCAAAACAATTACAACTTAAAAGGTACTTTAATATACAGAACCAAACCTTTTGATTTAACATTAGCAGTTGCACAACAGCAATACACACCAGATTACACCCTGTTAAGGTTTGAGTCGAACCAATTTGTTTGGAACAATAACTTTAAAAGCACACAAAGTTTAAGCCAACATTTTACCTTAAAAACTAAACTATTTCGTAATAATTTCAGCTTAGCAATCAATCATTATTTAGTATCAAACCAAACCTACCTAAACTATAACTTAATGGCTGAGCAAGCCAATGACAATGCAAGTATTTTTCATCTTGAACTGGGCAAAACATTTCAGTTGGGTAAGTTTTATTTTAACCATATTCTACATTATCAAAACAGTAATGTAAATTATATTCCGTTACCAAAATATGGTGGTAGAATTAGGTATTATTTTGAAACAAATTTTTATACCAGTAAAATACAATTGGGTGTAAATGTATACTACAACAGCAGTTATTATGGTATGGCTTGGAGCCCAGCTACACGTATGTTTTACTTGCAAAATCAAACTAAAATTGGTAACTACTTTTTAGTTAACCCATTTGTAAGTATGCAAATAAAACGTGCTGTATTATTTGCCCAATTTGAACACGCAAACCAGAATTTAATTAACAAAGGATTTTACAATACTCCACACTACCCAATTTCGTTGCAAAGCTTTAGAATCGGTATAAGGTGGCGCATGTATAATTAATTTATTACTTTTACCAATTATTAACAAGATATGAAAAGACTTTACACCCTAATAACTAGCTTACTTTTATTAACATCTACTACCTTAACTTGGGCACAATGCATTAAACCACAAACCAATTTTACCAGTTGTAATTACACGGCAATTGGGCATAGAGGTTATCCATCAGTATATCCAGAAAATACATTATTAGGACTTGAAGAGCTTTTTAAACGTGGTGTTAAATACGCAGAAGTAGATGTGAGCATTACAAAAGATAGTGTTTATGTATTATTTCATGATAATCCATCTGTATTCAGAACCACCAATGGTTCGGGAAGGCTTAATGAATACACATTGGCCGAACTAAAACAACTTGATGCAGGCTCATGGAAAAGTGAACAATTTAAAGACGTGAGAATACCTACTTTGGTTGAAGCCCTTAAAGTTGCAGAGAAATACGATGCTTATTTATACCTAGATACTAAAAATTATAACGCACACGCACTTAAGACTACTATGGACGAGGCAGGTGTTTCTCCAACACGATTTATGCCTTCGATAACCTATATTAGTCAAGCGGCTGCCTTTAGAGCGGTATTACCAAACACACCTTGGATTTGGTACGGTGGTGGTGGATATCCTGATGATATTAATAGCGATACCTTCTATCAACAATGTAAAGATTTAGGATGCATTGCTTTTGAAATTAGTAGCAGCAGGCCTGGTGATAGTTTATGGAATACCTTTAAAACCAACGTGAATAAATATGGTATGAAAACTTGGGTATTTACCGTTAATGATAATGCAGAATTAGATAGATTAGTTAAGCTTGGTGTTAATGGAATTGAAACTGATAGAGCTTGGGAATCGTCTAGATTTATATGTAATGGTATTGAAGGCGTTCCTTTTGAGGACAATACAATTGCTAATTATTTATTTGATGGAGATTTAAAAGCAAAAAAAGTGGGGTCACAAATAAGGCTACTAAACTACCAAAATACACCAACAAACGAATTACCTGAGTTCGCATCTTGTTCTGTTTGGGGAATTCCATTTATTGAAAACTTCAATAAAACGGTAATGAAAGTACACAAATTCGATTCAAGTAATGGTTTTATGGTGTATAACAATTCTAGAGACGAAACGAATGGAATTTTAGAGAACACTTATACTTTAATAATGGATGTTTATATTCCTACTGTAAGTATGGGAAATTATATATCGTTATTGCAAACCAGTACAGAAAACTTAAATGATGCTGATATTTTTATAGATCCATCAGGAGGAATTGGGATTGATGATGTATATCATGGCACTGTTGCACCAAATACATGGAATAGAATTGCTATTGTACTAGATGAAAAAAACAACATCATAAAAAAATACATTAACGGAGTTTATGTAGGAAAAAACGATATTGAAAGTAGTAGCCGATGGGCAATATGGACATCCTCAAAATCTGGCGATACGCAAGGCTTTTTGTTATTTGCTGATGATGATGGCGAAACAGCAGAAATGTATGTAAGTGCTGTACAATTAAGAAACTATGTAGTGACTGATGCGCTTATTTCAAGCCTTGGTGCTCCTAAAAAAACTGGTATAAAATTAAGCAATGCCAATATTTGGAATGTAAGTGTGAGCACTGCATATAGCGACAGCACAATTATTGATTACGAAAACAAAACTTACTTTTTTGTTATTCCCTCAACCAATACTGCTGACAGTGTACTTTTATCATACCAATTAACAAGCAATGCAGTATCAAATACAACACTTAACAAGTATATTAAACTATATACTCCATTTGAGTTTAAGGTAACATCAGAAGATGGAAGCAAGCACGCTAACTGGGTAATTTGCACGCGAAAAGCAGGTACAAATACCGGATTAAATTATAAAAAAATTGATGTAAATAAAAGCTTAATTGCATATCCAAACCCTGCATCAAAACAATTATTTATAGATAATTTAACCAACAACCCATCAAGCTATCAAATAATAGATATGCTTGGAAGAGATATGCAACAAGGCAGCATATCAAACCAACAAAATGTAATTAATACCACACTTTTAAAAACTGGTATTTACTTTATTACCATTACCCAAAAAGAATATAGCCAAACCATCAAATTCAGCATAAATAATTAAAGAAAAACTGGATTGAAAAATAGCAAACAATATTTTAAAAACACAAGGTCAATACTTTTATTGGCCTTGTTTGCATTAGTATTTATTACAAATAACACGTTTGCACAAAACATCAATAACTTAAGGTTTTGGGGAAGCTCAAACGGATTATTTAATAAAATTACCCATGCTATTGTTAAGGATAAAACTGGGTATTTATGGCTTGGTACACAAAACGGATTAATTAGATTTGACGGACGATCATTTGTTGATATAAATGAAATGAGGCCAAACGCAGAATTGGCTGGTTCTAAAATAAATTGTTTACTTATTGTAAACGATAGCACCTTATGGGCCGGAACCGACAATGGTTTATTTAATATCAATCTTTATACTTTTTTTACTTATAAAATATGCTTGCCTAGCTATATTAATAAATGTTCCGAAACATTCAGAATAGAATCATTATTAAAAACAAGTAATCAGTCTATTTTAATTGGTAGCGAAAGTGGTTTGATGTGGTTAGTTGATAAGCAAAAATATGAAATAATACCTAATCCATTTAGTAACGATAAGCTATTTGAAAACGTTAATAAATTTACAGAAACCGATGATAAAATGATTTGGTTTAATGCTGGTCAAAATAAAATATATAGTTTCAATCTCATTACAAAAAAAATAACAGACAAACACGAATATAAAGAAGATATTTACTGCGTTAAATACGTTCCAAAAATTGGGTTGTTGGTTAACAATGTTGATGGATTATATGTTTACGATAAAAAAAACAACCAACTTTCCTCCACATTAACTAAGGGTGTAAAAAACCTATATGACATTGTAATTGAAAACGAAAACAGTTTTTGGATTACCCATTTTATTCAAGGCCTATATCTATATAACAATAACAAATTAATTAACCTGTCACACATATTCAACATTGTTGGCGAATCGAACTCGCGTGTAACATGCATTTATAAAGATGGTGCCAATATTTGGATTGGTACAAACTATGGATTAATTAAATTTACAAACTCGCCCAGCTCTATAAGCCATGTTTTAAGTTCCGAAACAAATGGCAAATACTCTTCTGGTATAAGCGCAAGAGCTGTTTGCGAGTTGGCTGACAAATCATTATTGTTTGGCACTTACAATGGTATTTATAAAAGCAAGCCTCCATATAAAACCTTTTCAATTATTATTCCTAAAGAAAAATTTAAAGTATTTCCATATACTTTTTGTGTAGAAAAAGATATTGTTTGGATAGGAACAGAAGGTACTGGCTTAGTAAAATTTAATCCTAATAATAATAATTTTGAATGGATAAGTAAGCATGCAAAACCAGATGTTGAACCAAGATTTATTACAGCGATAACAAACGATACGATAAATAAAAGGTTACTACTGGGCACATACTTAGGCCTAATTATTTATAATAAAGACTCCAATACTTTTTCTAGATTTAGTTTAAACACTCACGAAAAAAGATACGACCAAACCACCATAAATAAAATACTAAAAGCTGATAGTACCTATTGGTTTGCTACCAACTTGGGATTATTTATAACCAATAGTAAGTTAAAAAAACTACCAACACCCAGCAAAATTATAGCGCTTAATCATATAAACATATCAAGCATATACCACGATACCTTAACAAACACTTTTTGGATTGGCACGCTAGGAAAAGGCTTATGGAGGTATGATGCAAATACCAATAAAACCACTAGATATAATAGAGAGCAAGGTTTATCAAACGATAATATTGCGAGTATTATTTATCAAAGTAAAAACAGCATTTTAGTTGGTACATACAATGGATTATGTAAAATAAACCCTAATACTGGTAGCATATCAAACCTATTTACAGAAAATGGGTTAAGCCACAATGAGTTTAATTTAAAGGCCGCTTTTAAAACCTCTGAAGGATTAATATTTATGGGCGGGCTTAATGGTTATAATATTATTGATAGTGATATAGACAAGTACAAAAACCTAACAAAAAGCAATATTTATATTACTAAATTATATACGTTAAATGGTAGTATACCAACTACAACATACTACACCGCAAATAATACCACAGTAAGTTTACCTCCCAACAATAAAGCGTTCGATTTAGAGTTTGGCATATCAGACTATACACAAACTGAAAACAACATTTACTCTTATAAACTAATAGGTAAGGATAACGACTGGAATTACATTGGCAATAGAAACTATTTGCGATTTTCGGATTTGGCACCTGGAAAATACAAACTACTTATAAAAGCAACTTCAGCAAGCGGAAACTGGCTTTCAACCTCATTTACGATTAACTTAATAGTAAATGGATATTTCTATAAAACCTGGTGGTTTATTCTATTGATATTTATGGCAATACTATCTGTAATAATTGGTTTTTATAGGTTTAAATTAAATCAACTAAAAAAATTGGCAAACCTTAGGTTACAAATTTCTAGCGATTTGCATGATGAAGTAGGAAGCATATTAACCGCTGTAGGTATGCAGGCAGAAATGCTTAGAACTGATGATAAAAGCAACAATCAATTAGCCTTTAATAAGATTGCAGAAACTAGCAGAAAAGCAGTATCTAACATGCGCGATGTAGTTTGGAGTATTGATTCAAGAAATGATAAATACAGTGACTTAATTGACAGGATGCATGAATACATTGCATTAGTAATTGACAGCGATAATATAGATTGCATTTTTGAAAAAACTGTTGACAATGAAAACATGCAACTTGATTTAGTAATTCGACAAAACTTATATTTAATTTTTAAGGAGTCGCTAAATAATATTGTTAAACATGCCAACGCAACCAAGATTAATATTCATTTAAAACTAAACAACAAGGTGCTTTATTTATCTATTGAAAACAATGGTGAGTGCACCAATAATATGGGCCATGGTATGGGGATAAAAAACATGGAAATGCGCGCCCATAAAATGAAAGCAAAGTTGACTATTGAAAAGGAAAACAGGTATAAGCTTACATTAATTAAACTATTTTAATATGCAGGTACATGTTTATGTATTCAATTTAATAGCAATTAGCGTAAATTCGCATCTGTATGATTTCATTGATATTAATTGAAGATGACTTAAATATACAAGAAGCACTTGTAACATTTATTAATAACCAACCAGAGTTTAAACTTATTGGTGCATTTTCTAGTTACAATGCTTATCGTACGGCAACTATAACCACATCACCAGATGTGTTTTTATTAGACATAAATTTACCTGAAGTTTCTGGGATTGAAATAATACCTATCGTTAAACAAAAATTCCCTGATACTGCAATACTTATGCTGAGTGTTAATTTTGATAACGAAAGTGTTTTTAAATCAATACAAGCTGGTGCTGATGGATACTTAAGCAAAGAAACACCTCTTACCAAAATTAAAGATGCCATTATTGATCTTAAAAATGGTGGCTCGCCAATTACCCCAGCAATTGCTCGTAAGGTTTTTGATTTTTTTAATAACCGAACAAATAATATTACCGAAGACTTAAGTGAGCGCGAAAAAGAAGTAGTTGATGGAATTGTATCTGGCTTAAGTTATAAGCTTATTGCAGATGAGATGTCAGTATCTATTGACACCGTTAGAAAACACATTAAAAGCGTATATAGAAAATTGCACATTAATAGCAAAGGCGAATTAATAGCACGCTACCACGGTAAAGGCTAAATTTATAATTAGTAAATAAATACCAATTATGTTTTCATCTTTTTCTTTTTGGCCGATGGAAACAAGATGTTATTTAAAATAAGTCGGTAACCTGGCGAGTTTGGATGAAGGTTTAAATCTGTTGGTGGCTCCCCTACTTGGTGTTGATAATCTTCAGGATCGTGGCCACCATAAAATGTCCAAGTTCCTTTACCCGCAGAACCATGAATATACCTTGCTTCGCCCAAGGTTTTTGTTTCGCCCATAACTAAAACATCACTTTTTATAAACTGGTTTCTAAAAGCAGTAGTTTGTCCATAAAATCCCTTAATAACTCGTGTATGATTTTGGCACAACATAGTTGGTACAACATCCCATTTTGCCGAAAATTCAAATAAGGTAAACACATCATTTTGTTCGCTAACTGGTCGTGTATCTGGTGTATTATCTATATAAGAATATTCATACTCGTATGGATTCATTTTTAACTTAAAATCTTTAAAAGCAAAAGTATTTTGATAATTTAATTTTTCATTAGCATTCATATCAGCTGGGTCGCCATCAAACATACTTTCGCAAATATCTACACCATCAGCAGCCAATGCAATATCATAACTATCGGTAGCACTACACATGGCAAATAAATATCCACCACCTGAAACAAAATCTCTAATTTTTTTAGCAACTGCAAGTTTTAATTCACTTACTTTTTTATAACCATGCTTTGCTGCCATTGCCTCTGTTTCTCTAACTTGTGCCTGATACCAAGCAGCATTTTGAAACGAAGCCCAGAACTTACCATATTGCCCAGTAAAGTCTTCGTGGTGTAAGTGTAACCAATCGTATGTAGGCAACTTACCTGCTAATACTTCATCATCAAAAACAGTTTCATAAGGAATTTCGGCATAGGTTAATACCATCGTTACAGCATCATCCCAAGGTAGTTTTGTTTTGGGCGAATAAACTGCAATTTTTGGTGCTTTGTGTAATTTAACCAACTCCATATTTACATCTGGTTTGGCAATTTCAACCAAAATTAAACCTACCTCTGCTTCACTAATTACTTCATAAGAAACGCCTCTAATTCTGCACTCCTTTTCGATAACATCATTATGTGGCAGCATAAAACTTCCATCGCGGTAATTTAATAACCAATCTATATCTAAATCTTGTTTTAGCACCCAATAGGCAATACCGTATGCTTTTAAATGATTTTTTTGCGAAGGATCCATAGGCACAAGTAACCTACTTGCACTAACATTTAGCATCAAAACAACACATAAAAACAATAAGGCAATTTTATTCATCAGTATTTTATTTAGGTATAATTAACGTAATTTAGTTATTTATATTCTCGTTTTCATAACGTTTCCATAAACCTTGCTTAAACATTACAAGCTCAATAACTTCGCGCACGCATCCTTCGCCACCTTTAGCTAAAGTAATGTGCGAACTTATTTCTTTAATATATTGCACCGCATCGGCTGGGCAACAAGGAAAACCAACCAATTTCATCACTTCATAATCGGGCATATCATCACCTACATATAAAATTTCTTGTTTGGTTACACCAATTTTTTCACAAAGCTTATTTAGTACTTCAACTTTATCTTTAACACCTAAATAAATGTGTTTAATTTTTAAAAACTCTAGCCTTTTTCTAACTCCTTCTTGGTTTCCGCCACTTATAATTGCAACTTGATAACCTGCTATTAAAGCACGTTCAATACCAAAACCATCTTTAATATTAAACCTACGCGCTTGTTCGCCACTTTCAAGTGCTATTACCATTCCATCGGTTAATACACCGTCAACATCAAACACAAAACATTTAATATTGTCAATCATTTCATCTTTCATAATACTTAGTCTTTTTTAGTATGAACCTGGCGTATGCTTTGGCTCAATATTTCATAAATTTGTCTAAACTCTGGGTTACGGTGCAATACTTCAATATGTGTTGAAAGTGTTAACCCGTCACGCCTAATTGCTGGCCCCGTTTGTACTTGTAATGGATTTAACTCCACCGAATTTTTTGCTGTTTGTAAAATCAATGGTTTTAATAAATCAAACGATAAATGATGCTCTTCAAGCAATAGTTTAGCAATGGCAAACATATGGTTTGAAAAGTTATTTGCAAATACCGCAGCCACATGTAAATTTTGTCTTTGTGGTGTAGTTGCTACCTGCACATTTTCGCTTAATAACTTTGCTAAGTTAATTAATAATACTTCATCATTATTATTATTGGCTTCTATTAAAAAAGGAACATGCATTAAATTTATAGCTGTATTTTTTGTAAAGGTTTGAAGCGCATAAAATACACCAAAACGCTTATTGTTACTTAATACATTTAAAGGTGTACAGCCTGAAGTATGCACAACTAAACCATTAACTTTTATTTGATTTGATATAGACTCAATAGCATCATCAGTAATAGCAATAATATATAAATCTGCATCAATTGAAATTTCACCAATATTAGCTGTTGCTTTACCACCAACCAAATGGGTTAATTTTTGTGCATTAAGTATATTTCTGCTATAAACACAATCAACCTTAAAGCCCTTTTGTATTAATGCTTGCGCAATACAAGTTGCTACATTACCTGATCCTATAAAAACAACATTTTTCAATTTACAGTTTACCTTTTAAAATGCAGTGTAAACTTAGTCATTACATCACAGTTATGCAACCTTAATATTTATGTTTTACCAATAAATTAAGCCCGCTGTGTTTCTGAAAGTCTACGCCAAATTGCTAATAAAAATCCTACAATCATAATAATAGTACCTGCCCAAACAAAGTTTATCCAAGGAAAAACAATGGCTTTCATAATAATAAAATCACCACTCGAATCTAACTCTGCTGTTTCAACCGATATGGTTTTAGTAGCAGGATTAACACCCATAAACTTTAAACGCAAGCCAGCTTCTTTTACTATACTTTCAAACTTAACTTCTGAGTTTTCGCGAATACCATACATTGGTGTAGCGTTGTATACGCCATTAAGTGTATGTATTTCAAACTCGGCAGCTATTAATAAACTTAAGTTTTTAATATCCAAGTTTGCCTCTTTAGCATTAGAGTTTATCGCTTTTAAAATAACATAACCATTGTTGGTATAAATAGTATCTCCAGGTTTTACATCATGCAATTTTTCGTGAACATACTTGGTTGATTTTTCTTTAGGAACAGAACTTACATAAGTAAACACATCATGACTAATATAATGTTTGGTATCTGGATTGGCCACTAAACCCATTTTAGGATTTATTTGCGCATTAGGATACAAATCAAATTCATACAATACTTCGTTGGTTTTCGGGTTGATTTTTTTGTAATGAACCTGAAAATAATTATTTACCCACTCGGTAGAATCTGCTCTGTATTCAATCTCGTAATCACCCATTCGAAGTGCTTTTCTTTTTTCGAGATACACGTGTTCCATATTGGCTTGCGCATCAAACTCTGGGTTTAATTGCATACCACTTTGGTTAATAGAAATTACTTTTTTATTGGCTGATGAAACCAACACACCAATTAGCAAAATACCAAAACCTATATGCGCCACACTTGCCCCGGCCATTTTAAACTTACCTGTTAAATAAGGACGCATGGTGTATAAGTTAGCTACAATTGCAAACATTGAAGCAAACATTAAACCTATGTAAAACCAACTTTTAATTTCGAACAAGAACATTGCTGCTGTAGACAATACAAGAGCAACAATTACATGTGTTAAAATTTTAACCATGGCTTCTTTCGTGTTTTTCTTGTATTTTAACAACTGGCCAATACCTGTTAGTAAAGCAATTATTATTGCCATTGGCATTTGCCATTTATTGTAATGTTGAATAACATCACTTGGTGGTGCCATATTGCTTCCAAATATTTTATTAAATACCGGTATTGATGTAGTTAAAATAATTTGAAATGCAGAAATAGTTAAAACCAAACTGCCAATAAACATCCAAAATTCGCGTGTGTATGCGTCTTCATCTTTACTGCTGCGTGGTAATTCTTTCCACCTCCATACAAGCATAGTTATAGCAAGTACAATAAACGCGAATAAAAACACCAACAATTGTCCGCTCATTCCTAAGTCTGTAAACGAGTGTACAGAAGCATTGCCTAACACACCGCTTCGGGTTAAAAAAGTAGCATACAATACCAATAAAAAAGTGGTAATAATTAAAATCATAGCTACAATTAGCGAGTTGCCAGTGGTTTTATAAATTACCATAACATGCACTGCCGCAATTAAAATTAACCACGGTACAAGCGATGCATTTTCTACTGGATCCCAAGCCCAATAACCACCAAAGCTTAAACTTTCGTAGGCCCAAAAACCACCCATTATAATACCAGTACCAAGCACCATTACGCTAATTAAACCCCACGGTAATGCAGGCTTAACCCAACCTACGTAATCGCGTTTCCATAAAGCAGCAATAACATATGCAAATGGAACAATGGTTGTAGCAAATCCAAAAAATAATGTAGGCGGATGTATTACCATCCAATAGTTTTGTAACAATGGGTTTAAGCCATTACCATCAGTAATTTTACTTAAATAATCGGCTTGTTTAAATATTGGCCCCTCTACTGCATTGCGCAATAACTCAAACGGACTACTACCTAGTTTGTATCCAAAAATCTTAACACCAATAAGCATTGAGGTTAATACAATTTGGCACATCATTACCACAGTCATTACCTCAAATTTCCAACTTTTGGCTGTTTTAACCAATATGTTACCAATTACAACATGCCAAAAAAGCCATAACAAAAAGCTACCTTCTTGTCCTTCCCAGAAACATGAAATCATGTATTCTAAAGGCAAATCAGTTGATGAATGTTGCCACGCATAATGGTATTCGAATAAGTGTAAACGGATTATTAAAAACAACATTAACACAATGCTAAGAACTGCAAATGTGTGGGTATAAAATGCGGCAGTTGCAATTTTTTGCCAAGATTTTTCTTCGGGATTATTTGCTGCAAATAAGTATGCAAAAGTTGCGATAATTGCTGTGCCCAATGAAACCACAACAGCTAAATGACCAAGGTTTCCGTATATAAGGTGTTCGCCAATAAATTGTACTTCGTTCACGATTAAAGTGTTTTAATTTAGCAGCAAAAGTAACTATTAAAACCACAAAAGTGCTGTGCTTAAAGGTAATTTTACTTTACTCATAAGCATTGGTTATTTGGACGTACAAGCATTTGCTTGTTAGCCAAATACAAAACAAAAAATCATTACAATACTTGCTTTGCTTTCATTATGCTCATTCGCTTTTGTTTAATATTAATATGTTTCTGTTGTTTTGCTCTTTGTAATGAATAATTAGTTGCTGATTTTTAACTACAAAACAGTCGGCATTACTTAGTGCGTAATTTATTTCAACTTCTTGACACATATAATTTACTTTAGTTGAACCTGCCTGAGTTAAGGTAATCTTGTTTGAGTTGTAAAGTGAGTAGTTAAAATGAAACATATTGTTATAGTAACAATCAACTCGACCACTATCAGTGATAATCATACTACCCGCTCCTGTCCAGAAACCACAACTCGTAATTGGTCTTTCATTCTTTATGTCAATACCATCTGCAGTGTATGCAAAAGCAGCAAAATCCCATTTCCCTAGTAATTGGCTTTTATCTGCACTGCCCTTTTGTAATAGATAATTACAAACGTTTTTAATAGGTTCATCCTTTTTGCATCCACCCAAAAAAAGTAGTGTGCAACAAAATATTAATACGTGCCTCATGATGTTTATTCGCTTTTGTTTAATATTAATATGTTTCTGTTGTTTTGCTCTTTGTAATGAATAATTAGTTGCTGACCTTTAACTACAAAACATTCGGCATTATCTAATGCTATTAGTATTTCATCTTCAAAATGACACACACGACCTTTCATAGTTATAATCCCATGTGGGGTCAGTGTGATATTATTCGAATTAGTAAGTGAGTATTTATAGCACCAACGATTATTATAAGAGCAATCAATCCCGTTTGAAACTATAGTAATACTTCCAGTTCCGTCCCAGAAACCACAACTGGTAATTGGTATTTCATTCTTTATGTCAATACCATCTGCAGTGTATGCAAAGGCAGCAAAGTCCCATTTTGCTAGTAATTGGCTTTTATCTGCATTGCCCTTTTGTAATAGATAATTACAAACATTTTTAATAGGTTCATCTTTTTTGCATCCACCCAAAAGTATTACTGCAAAACAAAATATTAATAATTTCTTCATAGTGCTTTATTTAATTAATCAAATTAACAACAAACCTTCATACAATACAATACAATACAATCAGCTAAAAATCAGCAAATTAAATTTATAGTATTTATTAAAAAAGGAGGCGTAATGGACATTTATTAGGCTCAGAACCTTGTTAAGCATTATTAATAGTAGCTTTGAGCACAATCAAAGGTTATGAATAAAAAAAGTGCTTTTATTGTGGTAAGGGATTTACCAAGAAAAATGGAATTGTAAAAGGGGTTCAATTGTATAAATGTAGTTTATGTGGCAAACAATTTTTGGGAGGAAATAGGCTGAGCAATGAAATTCTTTGGAGAGAATATGTTGCAGGAAAACAAACCTATGCCCAACTCGCTCAAAAGTATAATTGCTCAATAAAAACTATTCAACGTAGGCTCGATACTATCAAAGTATTAAAAGAACCGAAACAAGCTCGAAAGGTAATTATACTAATGGATACAACATACTGGGGGCGAAATTTTGGAGTAATGTTGTTTAAGGATGCTTTGACAAAAGAAAACCTTCTGAAATATTATGTAAGATATGAAACCAATGCATTATATATTCAAGGAGTCGAAGAGTTAAAAGCATCTGGATTTAAAATAATTGCAATCGTATGTGATGGCAGGAAAGGTTTAGTGCAATCCTTTCCTGGGATTCCTGTACAAATGTGTCACTTCCATCAGTGCGCTATAGTCCGTAGGTATTTGACTAAAAAGCCGAAATTAAAGGCTGCACAGCAGCTACAAGTAATAGTTAATACTTTGAAATGCACAGACAAAGAATCTTTTGTTGGTGAGTTGCAAGAATGGTTTGAGAGGTGGGAAAGCTTCCTCAATGAAAGAACGATAAGTATAGGCAGCAAAAGGTCATATTATACCCATAAAAATCTACGAAGTACCTATCGAAGTTTAAAAAACAATACCCCTTGGCTTTTTACCTTTTATGATAAAATTGAACTAGATATACCCAATACTACAAATGCAATAGATGGCCATTTTGCTGATTTAAAAACCAAACTTCGTAATCATAATGGACTATCCAATCAGAGAAAGAAGAAGTTTATAGATGAGTTTTTGAAGGCATAGAGACCTCTAAAAATATCAATGGACTTTGATCAATACAAAGCCCATTGAATTGAGATTTTTATCGGTCATCTATAATATCCCTGGCAAGTTGCTCTCCAGCAGAGCTTGCTTCCGTTTATATAGATTTTACAAAGTTGCGTATTAAATAGTTATTAACTGATAAATCCTGAAAATATAAAGCCTAATAAATGTCCATTAGAGCACAACGTCTAAAAAATAGCCTAATAAATGTCCATTATACC
>JAUCCO010000022.1:0-34599 GCA_034676125.1 Bacteroidia bacterium | reverse complement strand
GGTGGCAAAGGTGGAAGCTCTTTTGCAATTTTTGGTCTGTGCGTTGGCTTGTGCGTAATTGCAAATGTGCTTCCACCTGTGCGATGGCTATTTTTTATTTAGTGTTAACATAATTTCTCTAAAACTTGCTAGTCCTGCCTCTAAGTTTTCAATAATGTCCTCCGCCAATACATCAGGGTCGGGAATGTTGTCAAGGTCTGCAAGTGATTTGTCTTTGAGCCAAGAGATGTCTAAACTGGTTTTATCTCTTGCAATGATTTCATCATAGGTAAACTTTCTCCAACGTCCTTCGGGATTGGTATCTGCGTTGTATGTTTCTTTTCGTTTATTTCTATTATCAGGTTTGTAACAAGCAATGAAGTCTTTTAAAACTTCAATGTTTAAGGGATTTTTCTTTAAGGTGTGATGAATGTTGGTGCGGTAGTCATAAACCCAAATTTCTTTTGTCCAAGGATTTTTACTCGCAGGTTTATTGTCGAAGAAAACAATATTGGCTTTTACACCTTGAGCATAAAATATGCCTGTCGGCAAACGCAGAATGGTATGCAGGTCGGTTGTTTCCAATAATTTTTTACGCACAGTTTCACCTGCACCACCTTCAAACAAAACATTGTCAGGCAATACAACTGCTGCCATTCCTGTTGTTTTGAGCATTGAACGAATGTGTTGTACAAAGTTCAATTGTTTGTTACTTGTAGTAGCCCAAAAGTCTTGTCTGTTATATGTTAAATCGTCTTTCTCTTGTTCGCCTTCGTCATTGGTAAAAGTTTGTGAACTCTTTTTGCCGAATGGTGGATTGGCTAAAACATAATCGTAAGTTGTCGGAGAAGCAGCAATTAAAGCATCCGCAGGAGAAATAAAATTATCGCTTTCTATGTCGCCAATGTTATGAAGAAATAAATTCATTAAAGCCAAACGCCTTGTACCTGCTACAATTTCGTTTCCAAAAAAGGTTTCCATTTTTAAAAACTTGTTTTGCTCTTTGTCTAGTTTGTTGTTTTCTACAATAAAATCATAAGCAGCTAAAAAGAAACCGCCTGTTCCGCAACTTGGGTCAGCAATGGTTTTCATGGGTTGTGGTTGAATACATTCTACCATTGCCCGAATCAAAGGTCGTGGTGTAAAGTACTGCCCTGCACCGCTTTTTACGTCTTGTGCATTTTGCTCTAAGAGTTTTTCGTAAATATCACCTTTTACATCTGCACCCATTACCAACCATTGTTCGCTGTCAATCATATCAATTATTTTGGCAAGCATTGCAGGGTCTTGTATTTTGTTTTGACTTTTGGTAAATATCTGACCTAAAATACCTTTGGCTGTGCTTAACTCACGAAGCAAGGTGGCATAATGCATCTCAAGTGCAGCCCCTTTCTTATCAGTCAGGCTTTCCCAATTGTATTCCTTTGGAATGGGCAGTTTTCTGCTGTGTGGTGGCTTACTGTATTCATCAGCCATTTTTAAGAAGAGCAAATAGGTGAGTTGCTCTAAATAATCTCCATATCCTACACCTACATCACGAAGGGGATTACAGAAACTCCATACTTTGCTTACTATACTTGATGTGTTGTTGCTCATTTGAATTTTAATGCTTGTTTTAAAAGTTGTTCTGTTTGCTCGTCTAAAGCCAAATTGTTTTCTGTTACATAAGCGTTGTACTCAATTGCTCTGAACCTTGCCATCTTTGGAGTATCTAATCCAAACATGGCAATTGAAGCTATTGCCTCTGGACTGTTAGATTGAATTGCAATTCTCTTTGCATTGTCAACCCATGAATAGTGTAAATCAGGATTATGAAAATATGGATGCACAATTAAGAAATCACAATTTGCATAAACTGCATTCTTTGTTCTGATTGTTTCTTGTTGAAATTTTTTCTTTGGACCATTGCAAAAATTACAAGCTAAAACTAAGTTCTGTTCTGTGTAAGTAAATTCAGGATACCTTGCTTCCGCCTTGGCTGCAATGTGTTCCATTTCACCTGCACTTGTACCGCCTAATTCCAAACCACAATAAGCACAACTGGTTTGATTTGCATCTAACTGTCCTCTGATTTTTAGCTTCAAAGTTTTTGTTCTTGTGTTTGCCTTATCCCATGTTTGCCCAAATGGTGGATTCAAACCTGCAATATGGTCTCTATCATTTTGGTCGTAAGTAATAGGACAATTCAATTGGGCAATCATAAACTTGAACGATATTTTTTTATGTCTTTAATAATTTCATTTGTTGGGTCGGCTTGATTCAATTGAAGTTTATTCAATCGTTCAATTATTACATCTAACTCTTTTGTCCCTTTAGATTTGTTTTTAATCAGTATTAGAGCATTTCTTAAATCCATTTCAAGAAAATAATTTGATGTGGTTTTGACATTGAATACACGATACAAAACATCTTCAGCAGACCATCCAAATGTATTTATATTATCAAATGGGATAACTTCAATTCGTTCACCCTTCGACAATCCTATAACTTTTGAACTGTTTCCTTCTAAATCAGAAACAATGAAGTGTGAATGTGAAGTGATGATAAAGTGACAGGATTGGAAATTAGAAAACACCTCTTTCAAAAAACTCATATACCTCATTTGCCAATTTGGATGTAAACTTATTTCGGGTTCGTCAATTAATACAATTGAGTTTTGTTTTATGTTAGAAAACATAGAAATAAGAGCCACCAGCAAATGATATTCTCCAGAACTAATCTCGTCAATAGATAAACCTGTTTCCCCTTTTTTGAAGTGGATACCATTCAGGTTGATAATATCTAAACTTTCAAGATGCTTTAGCATCTTGATATCCTCTTGATTAATTATACCATTTAGCAAATCGACAATAAGATACCGAGAACTTGACTTCGGTTTCTTTTGAAAGATATCCGTCCGACTAACCAATCCATTCAGATAATTAACAAGCTCATCAATCGCGGCCTTTTTATCCTTGAAATTATTATTGTAGTATGGAATGCTCCAAATCGCATTTTCCTTTTTTCTCTTTGTAAAAGTAAATTCGGGATCCCACCATTCTTCATAATACTTAATGAAGTTCTCCTTTGTAAGATTTCCAGAAAAAAACAATTTATTGATTTTAGTAGTATATGTAATTTTCAGGCTCTCTTCAAATCCAATAAAAAGAAGTAAATCCTTTAAATTAATCACAAAATCCATCCCTTCAATTGAAGAGTTAAATAAATGGCTAATGGCCTTTCTTGATGCAGATTTTGTTGTGGTTCCTGCTGCTGTATTTCTGGCTCCTAAGTATTGATAAAACTCAGCAGGTTGGTTATGCTGAAACACAAACCTATCGGATGGATTAATTGCACTAACTAGTAATTTAGACGGCCAAACCATATTTTCAATGGAAATTTCATATTCACTTTTTGAGTGCTCCCAAGTTGGCATGCTAATAATATCATATGACTCTGGTCTATTCTTATAAAAAATATTTGTTACATGAGGAGTACCGTCTTTCCCCACCATAATTATACTAGTAGATATTATTTCATAAATATTATCATCCAACTTGTATCTTAAATGGAATCTAAAAGGTAAACTAATGTTTTTCTTCCCTGTCTTTGAGTATTCGAAGAATTGTCGAAATATTTCCGCAATTGTTCTTAAAATAAAACTCTTTCCTGTTCCATTTGGCCCAATTATAACCGTTGTGTATGGCTTGCCCTCATAGGAAAGCCCTTCATCCTCACTCAAGTCAAGTTCAATATTCCCTAGCTGTGGATGATTAAATAATTTTAGATATTCTATTCTAAACATTTTATTCAAATTATTACGTTGATTTTCCGACAACAATTATTTCTTTAAACCCTTTGTCTCTCAAATAATCTTGAGCCAAATAAGTCGTAAACACTCTAAGATTTGGATCTAACTCCTCTCCAACAGCATATTTATATGCTATTGAAATAACATATTTAGGAGGATATAATGCATTATTATGCTTTAAAAAATATTTTCGTGATTTACGAGATTTGGGAATCTCTATCATTTTATTAATTTCTTCAATAGCACTTAAAATGTGCTCTCTTGTTATGTTTTTCGGAATTGCCATAATATTAATTTTTATACACTAATTTCCCCTCAAACGCTTTCTTCAAAATACTTTGCCTTAATGTTTCTGCCTGTTGCAAACTTTGGCTGATGGTTTCTTCTATTTTATCGCAAACGGTAAGTTTGCTTTCTAATTCATCAACTATTTGTTGTTGTTCATTGATAGTTTTTGGGACATTAAGTTTTAATTCCTTTAAATCTCGTAGGATAATTCTTCTAATTGCTACTCCTTTCTTTTGATTTAATGCTTGGTGTAAAAACTCGGAAGATTTCAAAACATAATACAGATACTTAGGAATTATAACATTTGTATTCGTTCTTAAAATACCTATTGAAGATAACACAACAAAGTTAAAATCGTAATCGACCAATGAAACTTTACCAACTGTTCCATCCTTTGAAAAAAGCAAATCATTTTCAAGAGGCCTGCAGTCATTTGCAGTTAAATTTTTGAAATCATCTGTGGAAATTTTTAGACAATTTTCAAAATCAATCTTATCATTCTTTATGTCTCTTACCGTAACATAAGGATAACCTTCAACGGTGCTTTTAGGAGAAAAATGTGAGCCGTCTGTTATTTTGGTGCAAACATCTTTTAATGAAGGAACAGTCCACCCCTTCGGCAACTCTCCATCCTTTACATTTTTATTAGTTAGTTTTCCTTCAAAAGCCCATTTCAACAAACTTTGCCTGTACACTTTTAATTGCTGCTGTGCGGTTTGGAGTTGCTCTTTTGCGTTTTCTAAATCGCTAAGTAATTCTTCTATTTTAGCTACTATGGCTTGTTGTTCTGCGATTGGTGGAATAGGTAACTCTAAGTTCTTTAAAATACCTTGACTTATATTTGGCTGTGCTCCACCGATTCCCTGTTTTACTAAGCTTGGTTTTTTATAGAATAGAAAGTTGAATAGGTAATTGGAATCGATATTTTCATTTTTATAAATACCACAAACAGCTTGGTTCGTTGCTGCATCTATTCCCAAAAAAGCAAGTTTGCCAATAGTTGCACCATACAAGGCTATCAATAATGTTCCCTTGGGAAACACTTTTGCACTTGAATTTTTAATTGCTTCTTCTGAAATCTTTTCTTCTGTATCAAGAATCAATCCTCTGTCTAATTCGCCTGATTTTACCCAAGGTATATTGCCTTGATAAAATTTGCTGTTGCCTCTATTGGGTGTTCCTCCGCTAGTAGTAAAGCAAACTTCTCCAAGTTTTTTTAGTTCCCAATGCTTGGGTATGTTGATCCTTTCAGTCATTAGTTTGCTACAATTACTTCTACATTAAAATTGTGTTCACCTTTTGTTCTTTCTCCGTTCAGGTCGTTGAAGTTTGAAATGTCTCGGGTTTTTTTATAGGGGTCATAAACAAAGCAAAATAGCTTTCTTAACCATTTGCATTCGTGATAAGATTCAAAATCAACTTTTAATTGTTCAATAAAATGTGTTTCGTTTGAATCTTTTGCTTTTATCATTTTTACCTCAATCAAAATTTTCTCTTCTCTCAGTATTAAATCTATCTTGGTTGATTTCCCACCAACTTTTGGTATTGGGTCTTCTTCTCTAAGATTTGGAAATATTGATTTTAGTATTACGTAAGAAATATCTTGTACATCATATTCATCCTCAATTTTAAAATCAGGATGATTCAACCTTCTTCCATTGATTATTTTTTGAATGGCGTTACTGAAATTATTCAAAACATCCCGAACTACTTCGTCAGCATTTTTATTTATAAACTTGGTTTGAAGTAAAGTGCTTTCAATATCTTCCAATAGTATTTGCGATTGAACATCTATGTCAGTTGCTGATGTAATACTTTGTAAAGCACTATTCAGCTCCTTTTCTATTACGGTATTTGTGTTGTAAACAGTTTTTATGAGGATAGATAAAGGGTCATTGTTCAGCTCCAAAACTTCTTTTGATAATTGAATTTTAAGCGATGGTTCAATTTTGCTCAAAAAGTATTTTTGTTTTAAATCACTTTGCTGATACTTTTCTTTCAGTTGCTGGCTTAGGTCATTTTTCGCAGATAAATAAAGTCCTGCGAATTTGTAAATATTGGAAGTCGCACTTATTCCTTTAATCGGAGCTTTTGAAACTATTGCTACTACCTTGGATACATCAATGGATTCTTTTTTATAGCCAATTAACGCAACTTCTTCTTCTGGACTTAACTCAAAAGAATGATTTGGCAATTCTTCGAAAGATTGAGCAAACAAATAAGCAGCCAACTCAATATTCTTATATTGAATCAACTTTGCCTTATTATGTTTTAATATCTCTCTTAGATAAACCATAATTTGTCGCTTACTGCTTTTAATCGTTCATAATCCCAACCTTCTACTTTTTTCAATTCCTCGGTCATCTTTGCCATCAGTGAAGGATACATAATAGTAACGGTTCTTTTTGAAGGCATATAACTTCTATGCGACAAATGAGAGAACCAATAAACTTGTTTTGCGATGTAGAATAAACTTGTGAATGTAGAACGTTTGTCTAAATCAATTTTCAAAGGCAAATCGCTTTTACTTACAAAATGAAGTAAGGCTGAATGTTTGCTAAGTTGAATATATGTTCCTTGGTTGATGTCGCTGTTTCCATCGTTGTAATACAATCGGAAATTATGACCATAAGCCAAATGAACCAAAGCAAACTCAAAGTTGTAGTTTGCCAATCTTTCTTTTAAACCATTGATAGCTTTTATTTCATATTCTTCGCTGGCTGATTTGAACAAATGGAAAATTAAACGGAAAGTACCTGATTTGCTCATTTCTTCAACCAAGGGTTGTAATGTTTTGAATAGATGGTTTTCTAAATTTTCGGCATAGTTGGTAAATGAAGAGAGTGGAGAACAATCGCCTGTCATATACCTGCCATCATTATGAAAAACCTGTGCAATTCCTAAAACAAACTGACCATTTTCCGATAGTGTAGAACCAATGCCAATCACCAATTCGTCTTTTAGTTTATCTTCCTTTTCAATTGTCCAAGCCGTTCCTCCAAGTTTTGCATAAGAGTTAAGAGCAATGTTTGTCATTGTAAAGGCATTCAAATTTTGTCTGATGGTTTCAATTTGAATATCCTGTGTTGGTATTCCATTGCCAATGAACTTTGCCTTGCAAACGTAATATGGCGAATTGCTGGGGCTTAGTTTCTCTTGTGCTTCATTTACGATTACATAAATTAGTTCGCATTTAAGCAGTGCTTCATCATATAGCACTTCTTTGTAGCTTTCTAAATCTTTGTTTTTAATGGTTTTAAAATGAAAGTTTAAAGAATTGAAGTGAAAGACTTCTTTCAACTTAGCTTCGGTTTTCTTTATGAAACCTTCCGTTTCTCCTTGATATTCTGATGGGCAGACAATGCCAATGTTGATTTCCTTGTTCTGATAAAGTTCTAATGAATAAGGCTGATATGCCATAACCATTTGGTCATAGTATTTTAAGCCTTGGGTATTCTTGCGATTGCTGTAAAAATATCGCTGTGGTTTTCCAATGATTTCTGATTTTATTAGTTCATCTTCAAAAGGAAGGTATTTTTTAGAAATTGAATTAATCGCTAATCCAAACGGCAACTGAATCTCCGTTTTGTTCTTTTCAATCCATTTGTAAAAGTTATCAATAACCGAGAATACTTTAGCGTTCCTGTTTTCATCATTAATAATTTGGTCGTACTTGGCAGTTGCTCCTTTAGTTTCCAAGAATCGTTTTAATGATTGCCTGTTTGCGTAAATCCGTTCTTCATCACCTTTCAATCCCTTAATGTCAATTCCGTATTTTTCAAATTCAGCTTTACTCCAAGTAAATGAGTTTTTGAGTGATGTTGATAATGAAAAACCTAAAAGCAATTTATTCTCTTTAAAAAAGAAACAAGGTGAAAAATGAACAATTCTATTGACTGCCAAACCTTCAATGCTTCCATTTAGGATGTCTTTTGATGAAATGATTTCCCAAGAATTAGAGTGTTTGTTTTTGAAAAGTCTGTACCCTTTAGGTTCAATGAAATTAATAATTGCCCTTTCCAATATTTTGGAAAGCACTTTTGCTTTCTCGGTAAAGTCGATATTTATTGAAGTAGTATTTTCAGGAAGTTCTACTTCATTGTTTTTTTTCCAAATTAGAAATTTGTCGTCATCACGATAGAAGAAGAGATTTGGAAAACTCTCTTTCAAAGCAATGAACGCTTCTTTTGAAGCATATTTACTGTATTCAACTGAATCAATTGAAGCTGTTTTTGTAGGAATATCTACTTGATAGAAATTTAAAAATAGTCCACTCATTATGCTGCCAATGCTTCGTTTAATTCATTAATAATTATTTCCGTCTTGTCTCCAAACAATTGCCACATTTTACCTAATCCGCCTTGTGCATTAAATGGGTTTAAATCAAAGTCATCTTTGTCAATATGAAAGCTGTTTACAACATAATCTTTAATCATTCTTAGCCATTGCATTTGCTCTTCATTAAACTTTGTTGCACCAGCTTGTTTCTTGAACACCCAATCTTGAAAATTTTTGTCAACTATTTTATCATAAGCAGTAAGCGTTGAATCTAATCCGCTTATTTTACGAATGAGAGAAACAATTGCTGTTAGTTCATTTCTTGGTGAGCCGTTGCATTGTTCTAATGCTTCATATGCACGCCATACATTCATCGGAGCAAGTGTTGGTTTGTCGTTTTGAAGTTTTTCCAACACTTCTTTAATCATTGTGTAAGTCAATTCCCGTCTGCGAAAGGGTTGGTTGTAAAAAATTTGCAAGGCCATTAATTCATCTTTATGTAATTGCATCCATTCCGAAAAATTATCAATTAATGCTGCGGCTTTGCTGGTATTGTCCTTGTCCCAGCCAACGTGAATCACTTCATCAGGATTTGCCAAGTCAATTTTTTGTTCGTGAGCCTTGCGAACATTTTCGATGTATTCGTTTAGTTCTCCTGTAAAAACTTTGGCAGCCTCGTTCTGTAGTTTTTCTGTTTCGGTTTTAATGGCTGCATCAATTTCTACAGGAGCAGCACCTGCCATTTCGGTTCTTACTTTATTTTCAATTTCTTCAAGCACATCGGGATTAAAAGCATTCAATAATTCTTTTACCACTTGCGAAACGCTTTTGCCATTAGCTTTTTCGGCAAATTGCTTTTTTTCTTTTTCTGTAATTTGTTTATCTAATCGGGTAAGTCTGTTGGCTAATGAAGTAAACAATTCTTCTTCTCTTGCTCCAACGGCAATAGCTTGTAATAAATCTCTTAGCGGAACACCTGGCTTTTTCTCCAATGGTCGGCTGTCTGTTTTTAAACTTTTGGTTACACCAATGGCATCTACAATTACAAAATGGTCTTTAGTGAACTTTGCTGTTGGCGTAACTTTTCGCAAACTATCTAAATCAATCGTTCGTGTGCCTCTGCCTTTCATTTGCTCAAAATAATTGATGCTTTTTACATCTCTCATAAAAAGCAAACATTCAAGCGGCTTAATGTCGGTGCCAGTTGCAACCATATCAACTGTTACTGCAATTCGTGGGTGATAGTCATTCCTAAATTGCGATAAAACCGATTTTGGGTCTTCATCAGTTTTGTAGGTAATTTTTTTGCAGAATTTATTTTCTTCGGCAAATTCTGCTCTTACAATATCAATAATATCATTGGCGTGGCTGTCAGTTTTTGCAAAAATCAACGTTTTAGGAACTTCAAAATTTCCATTTTTATCGTATCGGTCATTAAAAATACTTGGCAAATGTTCTTTGAAAGTTCGGATGATGGTTCGTATCTGATTAGGATTTACGACATCTTTATCCAATTGCTGTTTAGAATAATTTTCATCTTCATCCTGCAATTCCATTCGTTTCTTTCGGCTCAGGCGTTCACGGTGTTCAATGTATTCACCTTTCCAAAGTGTAGCACCTTGTTGGGTTACTTTGGTGTCAATGATAAATACTTCGTAACCTACATTCACCCCATCAGCAACCGCCATTTCGTGAGAATATTCACTCACTAAATTTTGGTCGAAGTAACCAATGGTTCTTTTATCGGGTGTAGCGGTTAAGCCAATTTCAAAAGCATCGTAATATTCAAGTACTTGTTTCCAAAGGTTGTAAATGCTACGGTGGCATTCGTCAATCACAATGAAATCAAAAAACTCTATTGGCATTTTCCCATCGTATTCAATCGGTGGAATTTCTTTTGGTTGATATTTTCGTTCGTTCGGATTTTCTTCTTCGGCACTTTCTTCCAGTTCAGTTCCTTTTAAAATGGAATACAAACGCTGAATAGTGCTGATGCAAACCTGACTGTCGGTTGCGATATAACTTGATTTCAGCCTTTGAACGCTGTATAATTCAGTAAATTTTCTATTATCGTCATTCGGAACGAATGACATAAATTCCTGTTCCGCTTGTTCACCTAAATTTTTGGTGTCAACCAAAAACAATACTCTTTTTGCTTTTGCATATTTCAGCAAACGATAAATTGCGGTTATGGCTGTAAATGTTTTTCCTGAACCAGTTGCCATTTGTATTAAGGCTCTCGGTCGATTTTCTTTAAAAGAAGTTTCTAATTTGGTTATGGCGTTAATTTGGCAATCACGCAAACCCTCGGTTTGCAATGCAGGCAAGTCCAATAATCTTTTGCGAAGTGATTTGTCCCGTTTCACCCAATCTTTTAAAGTTTCGGGTCGGTGAAAACTAAATACTTCTCTTGCTCTTGGTTTCGGGTCTGTAAAGTCAGTGAATCTTGTTACTTCGCCTGTACTGATATATACAAAAGGTAAAGGTTCGTTTTTCAGGTGTTTCGGTTTGGCGTTTGCATATTCTTCACCTTGTCCTTCGTGAACATTCATTCGATGCCCTTCTTCTTCACGCTTTGCTTCAATTACACCACAAGGTTTGCCTTCAACAAATAAAACATAGTCCGCAGGTCCAACATCAGTTAAATATTCTTTAACAGCAACACCAATTCCAGCATTCAGATTTACTTGTTTAATGCTTTGAATAACCCAGCCGCAAGCTGTCAACTGCTTGTCAATGTTATCTCTTGCTATTTGCTCTGGGTTTTGATTTGCCATTACTTAATTCAATACAATTTTTAGTTGGACAAGATACGATTTTTCATTCTTTAAACGGTCATTCTCGTTCTGTGGCGGGTGGGAGAATTGGCTCTTTTGCAAGCTTGGGCTTGTGTTTCGGCTTGTGCGGCTTGCAAATGTGCCAATTGTGCGGTGGCAGAATTTTAAAATATTTTGTGCGGTGGAAAAAAAATAAAAAACATCGGGTCGGCTGTCGTGTCGGATTGATTGCTGTCCAGATAGAATATGTTCGATATGTTGGTCACCTGTCAAAATGGTTTGTCTTTGTGTTTAATGTTTAAATTTTGGTCGGTCGGTCGTCTTTGGAATGGTCGTCCTACCATTACCCATAACTTGTATATATGTCTCATAAAATGAGACCTATCTCTCCATAAATGGTTGGATATGTCTCATAAGTACTCTTTTTATTTCAAATATATCCTTTATTTACAAATCATCAAATGGGCTTTTTATTTTCTGTGCACTTTTTGGGCTTACTTAGATATACACACTGAGATGGCCTCAACGAATGAGGTGTTTCAATAATACCATTTGTAATTATTTTTTAATCCAAGCTAAAAAACAATTTTACTATGGTAATGCCAATGCTACATGCAGATAGTTCAATAAGACCCGAGCCGAAATTGGACAAATATTGAATGTGTTTTTAGGCATTAAAAGCCTTTTAAAAATTATTTAAAAAGAAACCGTTAATTTATTTAATACAAAAGGTAGTAATATTTTTAAATCCCCATAACACAATTTTTATAATCCAAATCCTTTTTGCAGCGGGCTCCCGAAGCTTCTATCAACACAGGATTAAATCGCACCTTTTGAAAAAAAAGCTGCGTTTAATCTTATATGTTAGCGGAAGTTTTTTCTTCGTCTTGTCGCCTTTAATTTCTCTGCTAAATTATTTATAAAATAGTTGTAAAGGTTGTCATCAAATGATTTTGTTATTGTTTGTTTGTTTAGTTTTAGGGCTGGGTCGTAATCTATTTTATTAAAGATGTTTGCTAAATTAGAGTCATAGTCAAAATAATTACCATTTAAGTAAAGTATAAAATTGTCTTTGTTGTCAAGGAATGTAATTGTATGATGCCATGTATGAGGTGTATAGGATTTTGGTTTTAGAAGACTATCCTTTAAAAGGCTGTCTCTGATCTCATAAAAATTTCGAAAAAACAAAGTGTCAATATTTAAAATTTCGTAGTCAAAGCAATCGTCACGCAATGTAAAGTATGTCTTGCCATTTTTTAACCATAGAAAATAATAAGCGTTATTCCATCTAAACTCTTTGCACCTTTCTTCTTCGTCACCTGGACACGGATAACAGAGTCCATTCGCATTGTAAATAATTAAAGTGTCAATTTTCCTTTTTTTGAAGTTGTTTAGATTGTCAATTATTATGCTGTCAATTGAAATTACCGTTTCTACCTGTCCGAAAGCTGTCAAGGATAATAAAACAATAAGAAAAATAATAGTGGTTTTTGTCGTCATAAAATTACTGCTAACTCATTTATATGCGCTACAATCCCACTCATATTTAAATCAAATATATTAATATTTATTACTTAAAAAGCTGTTGTTAAAAACTTTGTAAATGGCAAAATGGGGGCAAGGTTTATTTTGTGGTTGAATTGATTACGGTGCATTTTGTTTTTACTGTAAAAGCAAATACAAATTCACTAAAAGGTAGCAATACTGTTAAACCAACATGCGCTATTGGTTGGCTAAGCTTAACCTAAGACATAATTCGTCTGGTGTCAAAACAAGTATTTCACTGTTCTTAAAATCTTTTGTATTACGAGTTACAATGCAGTCCATTTTTTCTACGGTTGAAGCACATAATATTTGAATTGCATCTTCAAAATCTTTGTGTTTAGAACGTAGCCCTCTCTTTAAAATATCTGAATCGACTGCAATTACTGTTATAAAATCTAGTAAATTGAATAACACATCACGTAGTGTTTTTTCTTCTAGATATTTTTTTAACAAGTAATGAGTTGTTGCAATAGAATGCGAAGAGGTAAACAGTGTAATCTGCTGCGCTTCTGCTGTCTTAAATATTTCAATTGAATGCTTACTAAAAGGCTTTCTATCTGCAATTAAATCAACAATTATATTGGTGTCTAGAAATACCTTTTTCATAAGTGTTTTGATTCCAAATATGAACGTAATTCTTTTTCTTCGTCAAAGTTCTTTGGAAGTTTAACAGCACCTACTATTTTTTTTAGTTTTGGTGAAAGTTTTTCATCATCACTTTCTTGAGTTATTGTCTCCAAATAATTTTCAATGAGTTCGGATAAACTTCTCCCAGTGTTTTTTGCATAAGATTTCGCTCTTTCTATTACTGACTTTTCTATTGTCAAAGTTAGTTTGGTTGTCATCGTTACGTGTTTTTTTTGTAAATATACGTATTTAATCAAAAAACAACAAAATCAGCTTTACTATGATATATTTATATACATAACAATTCCCCAAAAGCACACCATTCAAGCATGTATTCGCAAGTAATCGTCACGCATATCTATATCAAATATATTAATATTTATTACTTTAAAAGCCGTTGTTGAAAATTGGTTTAAAAAGGAGTTGTCAACGGTATATTTATTAATGTGCAACAAAGTTAAATTGATTTGGTAATGTGTTACTTGTCTACATTGGGTGCAAATTATGAAGCATTAAACAATGTATGAATACCAAAGAAACTACGTAAAAGTGAATTATGAATTTATTCTTCGTCCTCAACTAAACCTAAGGTGCAGTTATTTGCTATAGCATATCGAATCTTTGGTCTTGGCTTGGTAAGGAATGGTTTTTAAAGTCAAGCAATTCAATATTCTATCTAATTCTTTTTGCAGCGTTATGAATTCTCAGAATAGTGATAAAGTTTTTATGTTCTTTGTAAAAAATTCTATAATTGCCTTCAATTAATTCTCTAATTTCAGGGTTGTTCTTTTCTGGCACAATACGTCCAGATTCAGGAAATAAAATTAATTGGTCAACACGTTGCAATAGTTTATTAATAAACCTCGTTGCATAGAATTTAGAATCTAAAGAGATAAAATCATTGATTGCTTTAGGGTCTTTCAACGATTTGTTCGTCCATTTTATTTGTTCCATTTTGCAACCATCTTTTTAACCTTTTCATGGTTAACTGTATTTCCTGACTCAGCCTCTTCTAATGCTTCATCAATTTTTTCAATCACCATAAGATGCTCAAGGAACTCGTCTAAATCAAACTTTTGAGGAAGTTCATTTAACGTTTGTAAAACTATAGACTTTTTCATGATGTAAAAGTAATTATTTCCTATGTCTTGTCAAAATTTACAGTATAATCTTAGCGTTATTGTACTATTGCAAATAACTCATTAACTCCAAATTTTTAAACCAATTACGCATATTTTAAATCAAATATATTAATATTTATTACTTAAAAAGCTGTTGTTGAAAATTGGTTTAAAAAAGGAGTTGGGCTTGGGTTTAATTAGTTGTTTGCAAAATGGTAACATAGGTTTGAAATGGTTTTAAAAATTAAAAACATGTTCTTTTAAATAGGTTTTTTAAATAGGGAAATAATCTTTTTGACAATAGCTACTAAAGCTAAGGTAAATATTCCACCTAATACGCCAAAAGTAAATTCTTTTATAATGGATGGCCACTCCGCTAAAATGTGGTGCAAATAATTAATATTGTGCGCAAATATACCGCCCGATACCAATAATAATGCTATGGTTCCTACCACCGAAAATGTTTTAATAACAATGGGTAGAGCTTTTACTAATAATAAACCCAGGGTATTTAAAAATCCCTTTTTATTCGATTTTTTAATCAGCTTAAATCCAATATCATCCATACGAACAATTAGCGCTACAATGCCATAAACACCTGCAGTGGCTAATACAGAAACTACTGATAAGGTTAATATTTGTACACTTAAACTTTTGTTTAAAACTGTACTTAAAGCAATAATTACTATTTCAACTGAGAGTATAAAATCGGTGGTTATAGCTGATTTTATTTTTACTTTTTCCAATTCAGCATCTTGTTTAATTACTCCAGCTTCAGCTTGCTTTACGGGTTGATTTTTATGAAAGAAATATTCTGCAATTTTTTCTACGCCTTCAAATGCAAGGTAAAATCCTCCTAGTGTAAGTATAACTATTATGGCAGATGGCAAAAATACATTCAACAATAAAGTTACAGGCACAATAATTAACTTGTTAATTAATGAACCTTTTGTAATAGCCCACAACACAGGAATTTCTCTGGATGATACAAAGCCAGTTGATTTTTCGGCATTAACGGCCAAATCATCACCAAGTATTCCGGCTGTTTTTTTTGCAGCAAGCTTGGCGTTAATAGCAACGTCATCCATCAAAGCAGCTATGTCGTCTAAAATTGCAAAAAAACCTGAGGCCATATTGGTATTAAATTTATTTTGATGATAAAGGTAAATATTTTTGTTAAATATTCGGTTATGGTTTGTCGTTTACCATTGGCTGGCAATCTACTTATGTGTGCTACAATTCCCCAAAAAAAACCTTCATTCGAGAAGTCGCAAGTCATCACCACACATATTTTAAATCAAATATATTAGTATTTAGGACTTAAAAAGCTGTTGTTTAAAACTGGTTTAAACAGTAAATGATTATATCAATATAGAATCTGAATATGTTATTTGTATTTGTTACTTTTGTTTTATAGATATGATTACCTTTACTAACACGTTGCATGATAATATAATAAAGCAACAAGCAAGCACTAATTTATCGTTACCTAAAAATAAAGTTATCGAAAAAGGTATAACAGATTATGCTGCACAATTAGCTGATGAATTATGAATCAATACTTAAAAAAAACAATCTTTATGTTATTACTAACCATAGTTGGATTTATGGCAGAGGCACAAGTTGTTTATGTTACCAATGCGCAAAGCCAAGCAGATAAACTTGTGTTTGAAACCAAAAATCAAAGTGAAGCTACACATATCATTTATGTAACCGAAGTGCAAAGCCAAGCCAAGGATAATGTGTGGTTTTATACCAAGCAAAGTAGCCAAGCAAAACTACAAATATTTTTTACTAAAAATCGCAGCCAAGCTAATTGGGTTGTGTATTTTACCAAACATCTTTCTGAAGCAAAAGCAATTAAACCAAACCATTAAAAATTGCTAATAAATAGCGTATTGAAAATAGATTTTTTAGCTAGGTGTTAATTTCAATCAATATTCTTTTGTTTTAAAACCGTTGTTTCTTCGGTATAAACTACCTCGCCATTCACAATTCTTGCGGGCAAAGTATATGTATGTTCTTGAACCTTTCCGATTGCCATAATATGTAAAACAGTCCAACCTTTTGCCTTTAAAAAGTCAGATAGCATAGACCGATGGCATCTCCACCAAACAGCTTCTGAACACATAAATGCAGTGGTGTTTTTTATTGCAATAGCTGTTAAGTTTTCCACCGCTTTATCAAATCCATCAGTTTCCATATAATCAGCATAACCTTTAAAAGAGTCGTTGTTCCATCTGGTATTTTTCGAATCTTTTTTCACCTTTCTTCTTCCGCCCAAATCTGCCAAATGCATGTATTTTATTCCAGCTTCTGATAGCGATATTGCTAAATTTTCTTTATTAAACTGAGGGTATTTACGCGAGCCAGGCACGCTGCGTATGTCAGCAACAATCTCAATGTTAAACGACTTTATCATAAACACAAAATCAGCAATAGCATGTGTTGAGTGGCCAATGGTATAAATGAGCTGTCTTTTCATTTTATATTGTTCAACGCTAAAACATATTTATCTAAATAAAGCTGTTTTTCCTTCGATTTATATTGTTGAATGTATCGAGGATGTTCTAGTACTACTAACTTATCAAATAGTTTAGCACTGGCATTTAGTTTTGTAATAAAATCGGCATTTTTCTTTCCTAAAATATAAACTTCCGAAGTATCTAAACCCAAATTGATATGGTTCTTTAAACTCGTTATCATAAAATCTTTCACCATTTCAAAAAGCTTTGCATCATCATAATAGTTTGCATTAAGCCACTTACCTTCTTTTGTTCTGCGCACAATTGCCAAAGGGAAAGGAGAGTTGATGTAAAATTCTTTGTAAAACGATTTTACTCCACCATACGAATCAATCATATCATACATAAAAACCGATGAAACTTCGTGTGTATAAGCTGACTCCATTTTTATGCCACAAACCATATCAAGTCGTTTGGTATCAGTAAACGGAACACCCGTTACACCTGCGCCATGCCTGCTTGGGTTGATGCCTACAATAAATTTTCGTTGATTTAAATCGTTATAAAATTTATGATAAAACTGTTTCATTACATCCATCGTTTCGGGGTAATCTAAGTATGGATTAATTACCTGAAATCCATCAGGAAGCTTACCCAAATAATTTAACTTACTGTTAAATGCAATTACTTTCTCTCCAAAGGTTTTAGGCATAAGTTTAGGTTTTATTTGAGTTTTCATCATTCAATAATTTTAAAAATTACGCACTACAAATTACGAATTTAAAATTAGAATTGGAGCTCCGTTTTAATTAACTAAATAATATTCCAAAAGAAAATCCCGAGCAGTGCGCCATTCAAGGCCGGGCTAAGCGTGGCAATTTCAATTACGAATTGAAAATTTAAAATTGGAATTTAGTTTTAACTAACCGAATAAAATCCCAAAATAAAATCCAGTGCGGTGGCACACTTTAGGGTAGGAGTAAGCGCTGGCCAACTAATAACTAATAACTCACCACTCATAACTTCTCTCTCCCAACTTCCCGCTCCTTCAAAACATAACAAATGTCATAAAACGAGATGAGCTAAATTTCAATTTATAGATAAACTATCTAATAATTTGAATGTTATCTATATATAATTTATTAACAACTCCGTTTAGAAATAGTTTAAATAAGGTGTTGTGCATTGGTTGTGTAGGATTAATCTAATGTAATAATAAATTTGCGCTTAAATTAAACTAACGTATTTACAACTATTATGAATTGGTTTACCAAAATGTTTTCTTCATCAATCGGACAAAAGTTAATCTTAGCACTAACCGGTTTGTTTTTATGCACGTTTTTAATTGTGCATGCTATGGGCAATTTAGCCTTATTTAAATCAGATAACGGTATGGGCTTTAACCTATACACGGTTTTTATGACCACCAACCCATTTATTAAAATAGTATCTTACTTATTGTATGCAAGTGTTGTTTTTCATGCATTAAAAGGACTTCACTTGGTATACAAAAATCGCCAAGCTAGGCCAGTGCAGTATGCCGTATCAAACGGTAAAGCAAATAGCCATTGGACAAGCCGCAATATGGGTATTTTAGGTACAATTATATTGGTGTTTATTGTGGTTCACATGAGCGATTTTTGGTATCAATACAAATTTGGACACATACCTTATGTGCAATATACAGAAAACATGATTACTGGCGAAGTTGAAGCAACACCATTTGTTGATGCATCAGGTTCTCCAATGACTATTAACAAAAAAATGGAAGAGTTTGTGGTTGGCGATAAAAAAATTACCATAGTAAAAGACTTATATGCCGAAGTATCAGATGAGTTTCAAAACCCATTAATGGTACTCTTATATGTATTTGCAATGTTTGCAGTAGGATTCCATTTGTTTCATGGTTTTAAAAGCGGTTTCCAATCGCTTGGTTTAAATCACCCACGTTACAATAAGGCCATACAGTTTATAGGCACATGGTTTTTTGCCATTTTATTGCCTGCGGTTTTCGCAGCAATGCCAATCTATTTTTTATTAGCTAAGTAATTAAATCCATCGTAAAAATATGACATCATCAAAATTAGATGCAAAAATTCCTGGTGGGGCGTTGGAGCAAAAGTGGACTACTTATCGTTCTACAACTCCATTAGTAAACCCAGCAAATAAGCGTACCTTAGAGGTAATTGTTGTGGGCTCTGGATTAGCAGGCGCTTCGGCCGCTGCTTCGTTAGCCGAGTTGGGTTACAAAGTAAAAGTATTTTGTTTTCAAGACTCTGCTCGCAGGGCGCATAGTATAGCTGCACAGGGCGGTATTAATGCTGCTAAAAACTATCAAAATGATGGTGATAGCACATACCGCTTATTTTACGATACAATTAAAGGTGGTGATTACCGCTCACGCGAAGGAAACGTTTATCGTTTAGCTGAAGTTAGTGCAAATATCATCGACCAATGTGTGGCGCAAGGTGTGCCTTTTGCCCGCGAATATGGAGGTATGCTTGATAACCGCTCGTTTGGTGGTACACAAGTTAAGCGTACTTTTTATGCTGCCGGACAAACTGGTCAGCAATTATTATTGGGCGCATACAGTGCTTTACAACGTCAAATTGGTTTAGGTGCTGTAGAAATGCTTACCCGCCATGAGATGTTAGACATTGTTAACATTGATGGTAAATGCCGTGGTATTATTGCCCGCGATTTAGTTACTGGTAAATTAGAGCGTCACTTTGGTCATGCAGTATTATTATGTACTGGTGGTTATGGTAATGCATTTTACCTATCAACAAATGCAATGGGTAGTAATGTAACTGCTGCTTGGAAAGCCCACAAACGTGGTGCATTTTTTGGCAACCCTTGTTTTACTCAAATTCACCCAACTTGTATTCCTGTTGCTGGCGATCATCAATCAAAATTAACTTTAATGAGTGAGTCGTTGCGTAACGATGGACGTATTTGGGTGCCTAAACGTAAAGAAGATTCAGAAGCAATTCGTGCGGGTAAATTAAATCCAAACGATTTAAAAGAAGAAGATAGAGATTATTATTTAGAAAGACGTTATCCTGCTTATGGTAACTTGGTGCCTCGTGATGTGGCTTCACGTGCTGCTAAAGAGCGCTGTGATGCTGGTTTTGGTATCAACAAAACAGGAGAAGCGGTTTACTTAGATTTTGCCTATAATACCAAAAATAAATACGGCAAAAAAGAAGCTACCAAAAAAGGTATTCATAACCCAACTGACGAGCAATTAACAGAATTGGGTAGGGCAGTAATAAAAGAACAATACGGTAACTTGTTTGATATGTACCAACAAATTACTGGTGTTAATCCATACGAAAATCCAATGATGATTTACCCTGCGGTGCATTATACAATGGGCGGCTTATGGGTTGATTATAACTTAATGACAACCGTACCTGGCTTATATGCATTAGGCGAAGCAAATTTCTCTGATCACGGTGCAAATCGTTTAGGAGCATCTGCTTTAATGCAAGGTTTAGCTGATGGATACTTTGTAATTCCATACACAATTGGAAGTTACTTAAGTAAAGAAATTAGTGTTAAGCCAATAGATACAAACCATGAAGCATTTGTAACTGCCGAAAACGAAACCAAAGCTCGTTTAGAAAAGTTAATGAACATTAAAGGAACCAAGACTGTAGATCATTTCCACAAGCGCTTAGGTAAAATAATGTGGGAAAAATGTGGTATGGCGCGTAATGCCGAAGGTTTAAAACAGGCTATCACCGAAATTCAAGAATTAAGACTTGAGTTTTGGAAAGATGTTCGTGTACCAGGTGAAATGAATGAGTTTAACCCAGAGCTTGAAAAAGCAGGACGTGTAGCTGATTTTATAGAACTAGGTGAACTAATGTGTAAAGATGCTTTAAACCGTAACGAAAGTTGTGGTGGTCACTTCCGCGAAGAACATCAAACATCAGAAGGTGAAGCATTGCGTGATGATGAGCAATACAATTACGTATCTGCTTGGGAGCAATTAACCAATGGCGATTGGGAGCTACACAAAGAAATGCTTAATTACGAAAATATTAAAATAGCACAACGCAGTTATAAGTAATAGGTTTTGTTTGATTGAAAAGTATCAATTAAACATAAACTATTAATATATCAAACCATAATAAAAAGTACAACAATGAGTGGAGATATGAACGTAACACTTAAGGTGTGGAGACAAAAAAATAGCAATGATCGTGGTCGCTTCGAAACCTACCCGGTTCAAGGTGTATCACCTGATATGAGTTTTTTAGAAATGTTCGATGTATTAAACGAACGTTTAATTAACGAAGGTAAAGACCCTGTAGCATTTGATCACGATTGCCGCGAAGGTATTTGTGGTATGTGTAGTATGTTTATCAATGGCCGTCCGCATGGCCCATTGCAAGGTGTAACTACCTGCCAATTACACATGCGTTCGTTTAAAGATAACGATACTATTGTGGTAGAGCCGTGGCGTGCAAAAGCATTCCCTGTAATTAAAGATTTAGCAGTAGATAGAGGTGCGTTTGATCGCATTATGTCGGCTGGTGGATTTGTTTCAATTAACACAGGTAATGCGCAAGATGCTAATGCAACCCCAATTGGTAAAGATGATGCTGATATGGCTTTTGCCGCAGCAACATGTATTGGTTGTGGAGCATGTGTAGCAGCTTGTAAAAATGCTTCGGCTATGTTATTTGTTTCGGCTAAAGTTTCGCAATTTGCTTTGTTACCGCAAGGTCAGCCTGAGCGTAAACAACGTGTGTTAAACATGGTAGTCCACATGGATGATGAAGGTTTTGGATCATGCACCAACACTGGTGCTTGCGAGGCCGAATGTCCTAAAGGAATCTCAATTAGCAATATTGCACGTATGAACCGCGAATATATTGGTTCACAGTTTTCTTCTCAAAAAGTTTAAGTAATACATTTTCATATTTTATAAATCCCGTTAACTAAAAAAGTTAGCGGGATTTTTTTATGCAACCTTATTTAAAATTATTTTATCTTTACAGCATATAAGATGGCCATTTCTTCCTTGATTCGTAAAATATTTGTTTTATTGGCACTGTTATTTACAGCATTTGCCAGTTATGCTACTCATTATAGAGCAGGCGAAATTTTGTATGAACAAATTACCGAAAAAAGGTACAAGATTACTGCAATATCCTACACCGATCCAACCTCTTTTGCCGACCCATCAACCATTGAAATTGAAATTAAATTTGGAGATGGCTCAAGCGAAAAAGTTAAACGCACTACCAGAACTGTTTTATCAAATAGGGTGGTACAAAATATTTATGTAGTAACCCATGAATATAAGATTGATGGAACTTATATAATAAGCTATTACGATCAAAACAGGGTAAATGGAATTGTAAATATTAACTTAGGTAATACAGAATATGTACCCTTTTATGTAGAAAGTTTATTAAAAGTTAACCAAAGTATGGGGCCAAATAGGTCGCCTATTTTAACCAAACCACCAATTGATAACGGTTGTGAAAAGAAACCTTATTTTCATAATCCTGCTGCCTACGATCCTGATGGTGATAGTTTAACTTTTGAGTTTACAACACCCAAACAAAATACTGGTGAAGGTGTTCCCAATTACAGCGATCCCGAAGCGATTAATAATTTATTTGAAATTGGTTTAAACAATGGCCAACTAAAATGGAATGCACCGCCAAAAGTTGGCATTTATAATATTGCTATTTTAATTAAAGAGTTTCGTAAAGGGTATTTGGTAGGATATGTGGTGCGCGATATGCAAATTTTTATTGATAGATGTTTAAATAGTCCACCTACGGTGCAAAATATTGCTGATGGTTGTGTGGTGGTTGGCGATTCTATTTCTCGTATTATTTCGGCAAACGAACCAGATGCTGGTCAGCGTGTTTCTTTACATGGTTTTGGTGGTACTTTTTCGGTTGATAATAAATCTACATTTACACCTAATCCAGCAATAGCATTGGGTTCAGTGGCTACCAAGTTTAGTTGGAGTCCTTCTTGCAATCAAATTAGGTATAGACCTTGGCAAGTAATTTTTGAAGCAAGAGATGATCAAGTTACTTCTCCAGCAGTTAATCAAAATTCGTTTTTTGTTACCGTTATTGGTCCCCCAGTTTTAAATGTTAAAACCCAACAAATTGACAATGGTTTTAATTTAACTTGGAATAAAGATACCTGCGGCCTTGTTGGCGAATACCTAATTTATAGACGTGTTGATAGCAGCTATTGGAACCCGAGTCAATGTGAAACTGGTGTGCCAGCTTCTACCGGTTTTAAGTTGTTAACCTCAATAAAAACCATCATTAACCCCAATATTACTTCGTTTTATGATGATAACAATGGCGCAGGTTTATCGCCTTTGGTTAGGTATTGTTACCGCATAGTTGTGGTATATCCGCCACGAAGTATTACAGGGCAAATTATTTTTTCTGAAACATCACAGAGCATTGCGTCAATTGAAGTATGTGATAATATTATTTTATCAAGCCCCGAAATAACCAAAGTAAGTATTTTAAATACATCAACCACTATTGGTAAAATAAAAGTAGCTTTTATTACACCTAAAATTGTAGATACTACAGAGTATGTAAAGCCATACAGAATTGTAATTAATCGTAAAGTATCAAACCAAACTAATGCGGTTGCAATTGCTACATTTAATTATAATAATTATGCTGCTATGGTTGATGCAGAAGTGGAAGATTCTTTATTAAATACTTCCGCAAATCAATATGTATACTCGGCAGAGTTTTGGGCAACTGTAAATGGTGTTTTCAAAGTAGTTTCTAACAGTAGAATGGCAACATCCATTAGAAATACCATGTACAGTACGGATAGAACTAACATTATATCATGGAATATAAATGTACCTTGGATTAATGATAGCTTTGTGGTGTATCGTAAAAACAGCTCAAATGTTTTTGATAGTATTGGAATTACTGCCAATAATAAATTTAATGATATTGGCCTAACCAATAATGTTACCTATTGTTATTTAGTAAAATCGATAGGTAATTATAGGGTGTTTAATAATGAGTTTTCAACCATTAATTTCTCTCACGAAATTTGTGGTACACCAATAGATACTATTAAACCATGTGCACCTCAGCTTGTTGTTACACCTCCGTGTAATGATGTTTATGAGTACCGTAATTTTTTAGATTGGGTTCCAAATAATGTATGTGCTGACGATGTAGTTAAATACCGCATCTACCATAAACAATTATTAAAGTCTAACTTTACCCTTTTGGCCGAAGTAGCAAATAACCAAATTAGTTTTGTAGATGATAGGGTGGAGTTAAAGTTATCCATTACTGGTTGTTATTATGTTGCTGGAATTGATTCGGCCGGAAATGAAAGTGATCCTACAAATATTACCTGTGTAGAAAATTGTCCTACCTATAAAATTCCAAATGTGTTTACGCCCAATGGCAATGGTTATAATGATACTTTATATCCGTTTCCATATCGATTTGTAAATAGTATTGATATGGTAATATTTAACCGTTGGGGTGAACCCGTTTACGAAACTAAAAATATTGATATTTTGTGGGATGGTAAAGATGCTAAAACCCAAAAAGACCTGCCTGATGGGGTATATTTTTACATTTGTGAAGTAAATGAAATATATCTTGATGGCATAAGAAAACGTACATTAAGAGGTACCATACAAATAATTAGATAAAATAGTGTTTACAGGAATTATTGAACAACTTGGTAGAGTTAAAAAAATTGACAATCAAGATACCAACAAACATTTTACAATTACAGCCGCATTTACACCCGAACTAAAAATAGACCAAAGTGTAGCACACAATGGTGTATGTTTAACTGTGGTTGATATAAATGGAAATGATTATACAGTTACCGCAATTGACGAAACTTTAAAGAAAACAAACCTTCATCAACTAAACCTAAACGAGGTTGTAAACCTAGAACGGTGTATGCCTGCAAGTGGCAGGTTTGATGGCCATATAGTGCAAGGCCATGTAGATGGAACAGCAACTTGTACTAAAGTAAAAGATGAAAATGGAAGCTGGGTTTTTACATTTAAATTATCAAACCCCATTGCGGGTAAATACATTGTAAATAAAGGCTCAATTTGTATAAATGGAATAAGCCTTACTGTAGTAAGTTGTGTTGATGATGTGTTTACTGTAGCAATTATTCCGTATACGTTTGAGCATACTAATTTACATACCGTAAAACCAAATTCAATAGTTAATTTAGAGTATGATATTGTAGGAAAATATATTGAAAAAATGCTGAACAAATAGTTGCATTAGGCTGATAACTTTCTTAATAATCAACCCATAAAAAAATCCCTGCTCGACATTGTAAAGCAGGGATTTTTTAGTTTATCAAATCAATATTATTTTATTGAACAACCGTCATCTCGTTAACAATATTAGGCGCTTGGCCATATTTTTCAATCAACCATAATACATAACGAATATCAACATTAATGGTGCGTTTGTTTTTAGGATCAAAGTGAATGTTTCCACTCATAGCCTCCCAATTACCATCAAATGCTAATCCTATAATTCTACCTTCACCATCAATTACAGGACTACCGCTATTACCACCAGTAATATCATTATCACTTAAAAAGCAAACTGGTAATTTGCCATTCTTCATAGCATATCTTCCGTAATCTTTACTTTTATGTAATTCCCTTAACCTGTCTGGTATTGCAAACTCAGTATTTTCAGGATGTAATCTGTTTTTTTCCATTACACCATCTAAATCTGTTATTAATGGAAATTTACCGTAAGCATTAACACTTCCGTATGTTAAACGTAATGATGAATTTGCATCAGAATAAAACTCTCTGTTTGGGTTCATCTCCATCAAACCTTTAATGTAAGTACGTCCGTGTGCTAACATTACTTCATTAAACTCATCAACTTTTGCTTTAAAGTTTGTGTTGTAATGATTTTTAAATGCCTCAAATTGTTTGTATGCTACATCATTTTTTAACATACTCATACGTGGGTTTTTAATAAAACCAATAGTCATATCTGCATTTGCAAAAATGCTATTTTCAAATACATAATCAGTATATAAACGAATAGCCTCACGTGGGTTTGAGTTGTATTTTAATATTACTTCACTAAAATAGGGTACTTGTTGTTCTTTAGGAATATTGTTGTAATACAATACCAATAAACTATCAAAAGTTCTTTTATCAGCACGCACTATTTGTTTGTCGTATGGTAAATCGTTTACCATTTCTGTTAACCTAGTTTTTAGACTTTCTAATTTAGCAGAATCATTTTTTGCAACTGCATCTTCAAGTGCCGCAGCATATTGAACGTACTTCATTACAGTAGGGGCATAGATGCCTTCACGTAAATAAGTAGTTTGTAAGCTAATTGGTTTGTATGCCGCATAAGCTTTTGCAACTTCTGTAAATAAGTTTTTGTACTCTTCTTTGTTTTTTGCCCAATCAGCAAATGCTTTTTCTTCTTTTAATTTTAGCTGGTAAACCTTGTTGTTTTTTAATTGCTCAGCTTCACCTCTAAAAAATTTCCAGTAGTTAGATACGCTTGCAAAATTACTTGATAACTTTAAGCGAATATCAACGTCTTTTCTCATTTCTTCTCTCCATGCGTTTAACCTTACATCACGTAAAGCTACAATTGCAGGGTCAACTAAATCAGTTGTTATTTGCACACCTTGGCTAAACTCATACCTGTTGGTTCTGCCCGGAAAGCCCATAATCATTGCAAAATCACCGCTATTTACACCCTTAATATTTATTGGTAAATGGTGTTTAGCTTTTAATGGAATGTTATCTGGTGAGTATTTTGCTGGTTTACCATCTTTACCCATATAAACCCTAAACATGCTAAAATCGCCAGTATGTCTTGGCCACATCCAATTGTCGGTTTCGCCACCAAATTTACCAATGTTTTGAGGTGGTGTACCTACTAAACGTACATCTGTAAAACGCTCAAAAGTAAAAACATAATACGCATTACCTTTATACATTTCACGACATTGCGCTTCGTAATGATTTCCTTTTGTTGCCCTATCAGTTATTGTTTTATAAATACCTGGTAACTTAGCCGTACGGTCTTTTTCAGATAATCCTTTAACAGCCTCTAAAACTTCATTGCTAATATCTTCAACCTTAACAACAAAAGCTACAGTTAATCCAGCAGCAGGTCTTTCTTCTCGGTAGCTTTTAGCCCAAAAGCCATTATCTAAAATGTTATCTGTTGGCGTACTTAGGCTAGTAATATTACCATAACCACAATGGTGATTGGTTAATACTAAACCATTTGGCGAAATTATCTCACCAGTACAACCTCCACCAAACCAAACAATAGCATCTTTTAAGCTGCTTTTGTTCATGTCAAAAAGCTGTTCGGCTGTAAGTTTTAAACCTTTCTTCTTCATGGCTTCTGTAGTCTGACTTTTTAATAGCCAAGGCAACCACATACCTTCATCAGCTTTTACATTTGCAGTTAACAATGCAAACGATAGCATACCAATTAAAATCTTTCTCATGTCTGTTATAAAAAATATTGTGTAAGCAGCGAAAGTATAAATAATATTTAGATTGACTTTGTAATTTCTTATAAGTGGTATTCTTATAAACTTAATCCTATGGTTGGTTAATTATAAGCGGTACACAGTCAGGTGTTTGGGTTGATGTAGTTGGTTTTGCGTTAAAATTAACTTTTACTTAACATTGACTTGTGTGGCTAAAACTACATTTGTATTTATTAAAACAAACAAATCATGTTCGGTTTAGATGCAACTTACACAGCCATATTAATATTTTGCTTATTATTAGCTGTTGCCTTCGAGTTTATTAATGGTTTTCATGATACAGCAAATGCTGTTGCAACGGTTATATATACCAATAGTTTAAAGCCATGGGTAGCCGTAATTTGGAGTGGCATTTGGAATGGTATTGGTGTTTTTGTAGGTGGTATTACGGTTGCTATGGGTATTAGTAATTTATTGCCTGTTGAAGTACTTACCGATGCAAATATTGCACATAATGTTGCTTTAATATTAGCCTTATTACTTACTGCTATTATTTGGAATTTAGGTACATGGTACTATGGTATTCCTTGTAGTAGCTCACACACCTTAGTTGGTGCAATTTTAGGTGTAGGTTTAGCATTTGGTATAATTGCCGATGAGCCAAGTTTAAAATATGTAAACTGGGGCAAAGCTGGCGAAATAGGCTTATCACTTGTCATTTCGCCTTTGGCAGGTTTTAGTTTAGCTATTATTTTAATGTATCTGCTCAAACAGTTTGTAAAAAACAAAGCAATTTTTAAAGAGCCAAATACTAATGCACCGCCTCCCTTTTGGATTCGCTCTATATTATTAATTACTTGTACTGGTGTTAGTTTTAGTCATGGTAGCAATGATGGGCAAAAAGGTGTGGGTTTAATGATGCTAATAATGATAGCAGTAGTGCCAAGTTATTTTGCATTAGACCATAGCCGTGATATTGTTGAATATAAAAAGGATGTAACCGAGATGAAAGCAATTTTTGCTCGTGTTAATACAAATACATTGTCAATATCTGATAGTTTTGAGTATGCTAAAATTAATAGTTTAATGCATAACCTTGATGAAAAAATGGCAACCTCAACTAAAATACTAGATATTACCAAAGAAGATCAAGTTGAGATTAGAAAGGATATCATTGTTATTGGTAAATCAACTAAAAAATTATTGGATAGTGATGAGTTTGCTTTAAGCTTAAAAGATAAACAAGCATTAAAAGATCAAGTAACCAAAGTAAAGTCAATTACCGAATATGCACCAAAATGGATTATTGTATTAATAGCACTTTCATTAGGTTTAGGCACAATGGTTGGTTGGAAACGAATTGTAAAAACCATTGGCGAAAAAATAGGAAAGCAACATTTAACTTATGCGCAAGGGGCAAGTAGTGAGGTTGTAGCTGCTGCTACTATTGGTTTAAGTACTTGGATTGGTTTGCCAGTAAGCACAACTCAGGTTTTATCAAGTGGTATAGCTGGTAGTATGGTGGCTAGTAAGGGTATCAAAAATCTTCAAGGCAAAACCATTAAAAGTATTTTTATAGCTTGGGCATTAACATTACCTGTTACCGTTATATTGTCAGGTGCATTGTTCTTATTATTCAGGGCAATTTTGTAAATAATTACGCATTAGAATTAACAAAAAAAGCGACATTATCTGTCGCTTTTTTTATGCTTTATATTTTAATAATCACTATTTTATTCTTGTCCAAGTATCAGTTCTGCCAATAATTGATATACCATAATAACCCCTAACATTTAAAGAGTTTTCGTTAACTAACTCCATTTTGCAACTATAGGTTTTCCCACTTTCTGGGTCGTATATAGTTCCATCTTCCCAAGTATTATCACTAGTATATTTAAACCCCATTAACATGCGTAAGCCAATAAGTGGAGTATTGCGTTTGCTCGCATCAGGATTGTTTTTGTCTACCTTAGGTTTTCCTTCTTCTGTGTTTGGTGTTTTAAGCCATACAATTTGGCCATAATACATAGTGCCAGATTTTTTTATAAGTACCCTCGCATTTCCTTTTCCTGTTTGCCAAATGCCAAGAATTATATCGGCTTTCATAATTTCTTGTGTTGATGCAAGAAAAGTGGAAATGGTTAATACCAAAAATAATAGTAGTTTTTTCATGTGGATATTTGGTTAAATTTTATGGTATTTGTTTTACGATTATAAACTAATTACTCATTAATTGCAATAGTATTTATTGCAAACAAACCTATATTTGCCAGCATGAGTAAGCTGCCACTATTTAAAGATATTATAATTCAAGAAGACAACGATTTCATTTTTGTAAATAAACCTACTCACCTTTCTTCGCTTGACGAAAGGAGTGGAGTAGGGGCAAGTTTGCTACAAATGGCAAAAAAATATTGTGAAGATGCACAATTATGCCATCGTTTAGATAAAGAAACTTCGGGTGTTTTACTTATAGCAAAAAATAATGAGGCATACAGAACAATGGCTCTTTTATTCGAAAATCGTGAGGTCGAAAAAACTTACCATGCAGTTGTTCAAGGTTATCTTCAAGTTCAAAACAAAAGTATTTTATTGCCGCTTGCAATAACTGCAAAGGGTTTGGCAAAGGTTGATTTAAAAGAAGGCAAAAAAGCTGAAACAATTATATCTACCGTTCAGTTATTTAATCACCATACTTTATTGGCATGTAATCCTGTTTCGGGTAGGTTGCACCAAATTCGTGTACATTTGGCCTCACAAAACTTCCCAATTGTTAGCGATGAAACTTATGGTGGTAAAAAGCCTTTTTTAAGTAGGTTTAAGCGTGATTTTAAAACCAGTAAATGGGAAAACGAGCAACCCATGATGAAGCGTGTTGCTTTGCATGCTTATCAATTAAAATTTAGTGCAATGGGTAATGATTATAATGTCTCTGCTCCTTATCCAAAAGATTTTGATGTGTTTGTAAAACTATTGCAAAAGCACGATAGCGAAAAGCCTTCGGTTTATTAGTTTAACTCCATAATTGATGTAACTGTAATATTTGAGGTAATAGAGGAGTATTTCCATCATTTATAATCACAAAATCGGCAGCATTCACTTTTATTTCGTTTGATAGTTGGCTTTTTATTCTACTTTCAATATCAGCTTTCAACTTGTTGTCTCTGTTCATTGCTCGTAAAATTCTAGTTTCTAGTGGCGCATCAACAGTAATAATTGCATCAAGTTTTTTGTAAGAGTTACTTTCAAATAATAAAGCAGCTTCTTTAAGTATATATGGAGTGCGTTGGGCACTAATCCAATTGTTGTAGTCATCATAAACCGCTGGATGCACAACATTATTCAATGCGATTAAAAGTTCATTATCTTTAAATATCTTATCAGATAAATAAGTTCTATCTAGCACTGATTTAATATAAGCATTTTTACCAAATAACTTTTTTACACCACTAATTATTGCTGGGTTATTATTCATCAACCACTTTGCCCTATCATCAGCATAATAAATAGGAATACCCATTGCCGAAAACACCTTCGATACATATGTTTTACCACTTCCAATTCCGCCTGTAATTCCTATTTCAAGTGGTTTTTTCATTACTAACTGTTATTTAATTCCTTTTTCAATAAAATCAGCAACCTGCTCCACACTTAATCTTTTAGCAACAATCTCTTTTTTCTCGTTAAGCAAATATATCACTGGTGTGCTATATATATCGTACAACTTTCTGTATTTTGTATTGTTGTATAAATCGCTAACATTTATCCATTTTAGGTTATTATCAGCCACAAACTTTTTCCACTCATCAGCTACATTAGTTAAACTTACCGCATATACTTCTAATTCTTTTTGCTTACCTACAATGTCTTTATTAAGTTTTTCGTATAGTTTTTTTAACACAGGAATTTCCTCTTTACATCTTCCACAATGGGCATCCCAAAATAAAATTAGGGTATATTTAGCATTTATTTTGTGCAAATCGCGCATTACAAAACCCGTATCAGGCATTATTAAGTTTGGTGCAACTAGTCCAAGTAAGTTATTTCTTAAATTATCTGCTCTATCATTTATTTTATACCTAGTTGTTTCATCAACCCAATAAGTAATTAAGCTGTCTTTATAATACTTATCTACCATATGCACAAATACGCCATCCATACCCATAAACTGTGATGTTTCGTAATGATTAGTTATCCAATAAATACACCACTTACTTATCTCTTTGTTTTTTAAAGTTTTTTGCACCAATAAATCAATAGCTTTATTAATACTATCTGGCATTTGTGGCGTAAGTTTAGTAATATAAAATTCTATCTTACCATGAAATACTGGCGTGTAAACAATTCTGTCGTCATTAAAATCAAAGTTGTCAAAATAATGTGTTCTAAAATAGTTGTATCCAAAAAGTGAGTCTTTGGCACCATTAGGTAGTGTTGGAGCTTCAGGAACATCTACATCTTGCATCATTTTAAATACTTTTGCAATAAGCATGTTTGGATTAGTTTTCATCAAATTCGTTCGGTATTCGTTCAAGCTTTTTTCAAACTTTATAATTCCTTCTCTTGCAGTTTTTGCAGCAGCAGTATCTTTCTTCTCTTTGGCTTCTCTATATCTCTTTTCCAAAGGACCAACATCGGCCCCAATTTTAGAAGTATATTTGGTATAATCAAAAAATACTTGATTCTCTTCAGAGCCTTTAACCTTCATATTGCCAGTGTAATCTGTAGTGTCGGTTTCTAGCGAAAAACTTTGTTCAGTTACTATAAAATCAAACAGTAAAGCTTTTTCAACACTGGCTATTAAATAAATTCCACCTTGTAAGGTTTCTTTTCCTTTAAAAATCATTTTACCAGCAGCATCTGTAACAGCACTATCTTTAATGTATTGCTTATCTCCATAATAATAACCCATCAAAAATTTAGTGTTTGGTGCGCCATTTATTTTAATGGTAATGTTGTAACTGTAAACCTGTTGTATCGATAAAAGTAGTAAACCTAATAATGATATTTTTCTTAACATATACGTTGGTATTTTTGGTAAAATTAGTATTTTAAATATGATTAATTAAACACACAATTATATTAACAAAATTTTAAGCACGCAAACTCTGACTTGTATCAATTTCTTGTTTGAGGTTTATCATACTTTTAATCATTAAATTAGGTAATCTTTGGTTAACAAAAAAACAACAAAATCATGACAACTAACTCAGCTTACATTTACGACTTACACAACGTGTACAAAAATTGGTTAAACGAATTAGCACTTGCAAATGATGAGATTGCTATTTTTAAAACCAATCTAGAAAAAATTGTTATGGCCAATAACCAAACCGAAGTAACTGCTAGAATAGAGCAGTTCCAAAATCAATTTATTACCCACTTAAACGAATTACAGTTGCTTCGCCATGACATTAAAGCAGCAGAAAATGAAATTGAAAAAAACATTGCCGAAAATCCTGTTGCAGCCGATCACCGCCAAGTAAATATGGATAATACTTTAGAAGACAGGGTGCAAGTATTCCAAAAATTGTTTCTCGATTTAAAAAATGATTACACTAGTTTTTTAGCTAAAACTTTGTAGGGTTGAAAGGTGCAGCGATTGAATAAACGGTTTGCTTAAAATGTTCGGTCTCTAATTCCTTTAGAGTCTGAATATTTTTTGTATATTAAAATATTCGACTTACCAATAAAATCAAACCTTAAATGACCTTAACTATCAGTGGTCAAATAATTAAGTTAAGTTAAACGCCATTTCATTTTGTTTTTACTAGTTAAAATCGAAGCCAATTTCTAGAAGCAATATCGTATCAATAAATTGTCAAAATCCATAAGGTTTAGTATAAATAGATGCAAATAGACTTCACATAAAATAAACTTTGTCTTACTTAAAAGCATAAATATATGTAACCTTGCAGCCTTATTATTATAGGATGAAAGTACACAGAGTTTTGGTTGAAGCTGTCATTAGCGCATTACAGCAAATTTTTATTGAAGGTAGGTATGCAGATAAAGTAATTGAAAGAATATTAAAAGCCAATCCCAAATGGGGCGCTCGCGATAGAGCATACATAGCAGAAAATACTTATGAAATAGTACGTTGGTGGAGATTAATTAACTTTGTTGGCGATAATGCTGAGGATAATATCAATAAAGGTAGCCTTTGGCACCTATTTGGCGTTTGGCAGGTTTTAAAAGGTGCCGAGTATCCAGCTTGGACCGAATTTAAAAACGTTAACCCCAATATTATTAATAAGCGTAAAGAAGAAGCGCAAAAAAATATAACTATCGCGCAGTCAATTCCGGATTGGTTAAATGAAATGGGTAGCCAACAACTTGGCGATATATGGCCAAGTGAAATTGCCGCTTTAAATAAACCTGCGTCACTAATTATTAGAACCAATACAATTAAAACCACACGACAAAAACTTTTACAAGAACTACATGATTTAGAAATTAGGGCTGAAGCAGTAACTAATCATCCAGATGCAATTAAAATAAACAAACGCATAAACTTATTCGCCAATCCATTATTTAAAACAGGTTGGTTTGAAGTTCAGGATGCGTCTTCACAAAAAGTTGCCGAGTTTTTAGATGTAAAGCCAGGCATGCATGTAATTGATGCATGTGCAGGTGCAGGCGGTAAAACACTTCATCTTTCTGCATTAATGGAAAGCAAAGGCCGTATTATATCTTTAGATACTGAAGGGTGGAAGTTAGAAGAACTAAGAAAAAGAGCCAAACGAGCAGGTGCGCAAAATATAGAGACACGGGTTATTGAAGCAGGCACTATTGCCAAGTTACATAATACTGCAGATAGAGTCCTATTAGATGTGCCTTGTTCTGGATTAGGTGTTATCAAACGTAATCCCGATGCCAAATGGAAACTAAAGCCCGAGTTCATTCAAAATATAATGGTTACTCAGCAAAACATTTTAGCCAATTATGCTAAAATGGTTAAGCCTGGTGGATGCTTGGTTTATGCTACGTGTAGTATTTTACCTTCCGAAAACAATATGCAGGTAGAAACATTTCTAAAAGCAAACAGCGAATTTAGTTTAGTAAAACAAGAGTCTATATCGCCAAATACAAGCGGTTTTGATGGGTTTTACATGGCATTAATAACACGAAATAAAAATTAATTGCCTCATTTTTAGTATAGTGTTAAAATAGTTTGTGGTAGTACTTGCGCAGGTACAAAAACGCAGTACTTTTGCATC
>JAUCCO010000021.1:0-35553 GCA_034676125.1 Bacteroidia bacterium | reverse complement strand
CATGAAGACACGCAGGATTTAATGCAAGAAACTTTTGTTGATGCTTATAAAAACCTTAAGCAGTTTGAAAAACGGGCAGCGTTTAAAACTTGGATTATACGTATAATGATGAACAACTGCTATAAGAAAAAGGAAAAACTTAGCTTTAAAAATGAAGTTGTTTATGAAGTAAATGATAACTCGATACCCATGTTTAGCAACTCAAAAAACGATACAGAAAAAAGCATTCAGAACCGAGAGCTTGCTTATATTATAGAGGAGGCTTTAGGAAGAATTCCGCAAGATTACCGCATGGTATTTTCGTTGCGTGAAATTAATGGATTAAATATTGCCGAAACATCAAACCTTTTAAACATAAGCGAAGCCAATGTAAAAACACGCTTAAGTAGAGCCAAAACAATGTTACGAGGCGAGATAGAAAAAACATATTCGGCACAAGAGTTATTTGAGTTTAACTTAATTTATTGTGATGCTATTGTTAACAATGTAATGAACAGAATAAATGAAATCTAATTATTTTATACAGGATGATTTAAATTTAAACGAAGCTATTATTAAATCGCCTTTTGGTATGGATGCGTTTAAATTAACGGATAGTGAAAAGATAGCTAAAATAGAATTTCACTTTACAGAAATTATGCATGCTTTAGGCTTAAACTTACATGACGATAGCTTAAAAGACACACCAAATAGAGTAGCAAAAATGTATGTAAACGAAACATTTAGCGGCCTAAACCCAAACAACAAACCAGCAATTAGTTTGTTTGAAAACAGCTACGGCTACAATGAAATGCTGATTGAAAAGGACATTACATTATACTCTACCTGCGAGCATCATTTTGTGCCAATAATTGGCAAAGTGCATGTGGCCTATATTCCGGATAAACAAGTAATTGGTTTATCAAAAATAAACAGATTGGTGCAGTATTTTGCCAAACGGCCGCAGGTGCAAGAGCGACTTACTATACAAATTTTAGATGCACTAAAAGATATTTTGCAACATGATAATGTTGCTGTGGTAATTGAAGCCGATCATTTATGCGTGGCATCTAGGGGAATAAAAGATACCAATAGCATTACAAATACGGCATGTTACGCGGGCCAATTTAATAACGAGGCCACCAAGCAAGCATTTTTATTATACCTTTACAAGAACAAATAATTTTAATTATGGTACAATCAGTTAAAATAATATCGAAAGAAAACCTTACACCTGATGTGTTAAGAGTAGTTACTGAAAAGCCAACAACACTAACCTTTAAAACAGGTCAGGCGGTTGACATATCTTTAAATAAAAAAGGTTGGGAAAAAGAACTAAGGGCGTTTACTTTTACTTCTCAGCCAGAGGATAATTTTTTAGAATTTACGATAAAAACTTATCCTTCGCACAAGGGAGTTACCGAGCAATTACTTTCGTTTACTAAAGGTGATGAACTTATTGTGCATGATGTTTTTGGTGACATTGGTTACAAGGGCGAAGGTATTTTTATTGCTGGTGGGGCTGGTGTTACACCATTTATTGCTATATTAAGGCAACTTGAAAAACAAGATAAAGTGGGTAACAATAAGTTGGTATTTGCAAATAAAACCAAGGCTGACATTATACACGAAAAGGAATTAACCAAACTATTGGGTAATAATTTTATTAATATTTTATCGGATGAAAAACTTGATGGTTATGAGCAAGGATTTATTTCGGCTGAATTGATAAAAAAACACATTACACCATTTACTAAATATTTTTATGTGTGTGGCCCAGAACCAATGATGGATGCGATAGCAACACAATTAACATCGCTAGGTATTACCAGTGAGTTTATAGTAAAAGAGGCATTTTAAATGGGAGGTTTGATAAACTACTACGTTCGCAATACTTTTGTTATGCCCTTCTAATAGTTTATTTATGAACATATAAAACCACCCTTCACAACTGATAAAAAATACTATCCAATAAACTTGCTATTCTCCTTTTTTAATGCAAATTTTACTTAATAATTGATGGGATAAATTATACCAATTGTAATTATTTTTTAGTCCAAACTAAAAAATAATTTTACAATGGTAATGCCGATGCTACCTGAAAATAGTGCAACCCAAATTAATCAATAGAAGATTTGAAAATCGAACTACTTGATTTAGTTGGGTAAATCCAGATAAAGAAAATGTTAGCAGTTTTGCATAAAACTAATTTACAGTTTCTAAATCGATTATGCATTTCCGATGCGTAATTTGGGTTCAATGTGGCCCGAACCGAAATTGGACTATATTGAATGTGCTTTCGGCATTATATTCAACACCATTCCATTAAAAATATTGAGTAACAATAAATATGTTTAGACATAGGGGAAAAACCAGGAATTTAAGTCATAATAAAAAAATAGCATCCTTACTTTCGTTTGTAGCGGGAGTTGTAAATGTTGCAGGGTTTATTGCGGTACAACGACTAACAACAAATGTTACCGGGCATTTTGCTTATTTTGTGGATGAGGTTTTTAAACTAAATTTCTCAGAAAGTTTTATCTATTTTTTCTACATCTTATTTTTCTTTTTAGGTTCATTTATTTCTAGCTTGTTTGTAGAAATAATATCAAGAAAAAATGAACAATTTATATATGTTATTCCGGCCATGATTGAAAGTGCAATTTTGTTTGCAGTTGGTTTATTTGGCCATTACCTTATACCAAATTATGCAAATACAATTGCATTTACCTTATTGTTTGCGATGGGTTTACAGAACTCTTTAGTAACCAGAATTTCGGATGCAATTGTAAGAACCACGCACCTAACAGGACTTTTTACCGATTTAGGAATTGAATTATCGCAGTTGTTTTTTTACAAATCAGAAACTCAAAAAGCCAAACTGATTTCTACCATGAAATTAAGGATAAGAATAATTGCTTTCTTTTTTATGGGTGGCATTTTTGGTGGCATATTCTATACTAAGTTTCAATTGTATGTATTGCTATTTCCAGCCTCGCTTTTGGTTATTGGTTTATTTTATGATACCGTAAAATTTAAAATTTTACATTGGTCTAGAAATACAGAGTTATTAAAACGACACAATTCAACTGATTAAAAACACTGCTATACTTTTCATTGCAAAGACTAGTTTATTAAAGCAATTAAGCACGTGTATAAACAGCAAACATTTAGAAGTTCTAACAAGCAATCTATTTCAAGGGGTAGCATTTTTTAACACAATAAAATTTACGAATAACTTTTTACCGCTTAAACAAGGCTATTGTCGTTTAGCACAATTGGGCAAATTTTTGTTCATGTTTTTGAGCCAAAATATTCAGAATAATATAACATAAATCAAAAGTTATATAACAACTGTTGTTGGTAGAAATTCAACCTTTGTACGTTAATAATTCAAAATGAGCATTGCAAAAAAACAGGTTTAGTTATTTGATGAATGCACTTTTAGTTTGGATTAATATTAAGTACAGTTAAAGTTTTAAATATATAATAACATGAATACATTAATTAACTTGTTAAACTATGGTCAGAGTTATTGGCTTGACAACCTTACTAGAAATAAAATAAGTAGCGGAGAACTAAAAAAAAGAGTTACTGAACAAGGCCTTCGCGGAATTACATCAAACCCAAGCATTTTTAATAAAGCCATTACCAGCAGCAATGATTATGATGAGCAAATTGCTGCTTTAGTAAAAACAGGCAAAAGTGCAAAGCAAATTTATGATGCACTTACAATAAAAGATGTGCAAGATGCTTGTGATATTTTAAAACCTGTATTTGACGAATCTGGAGGTAGTGATGGTTTTGTGAGTTTAGAGGTTTCGCCTTATTTGGCCCACGATACACAAGGCACCATAGAAGAAGCACGAAAATTATTTAAAGCAGTAGATAGGTTAAACTGCTTTATAAAAATACCTAGCACACACGAGGGTATTCCAGCAATTGAACAATCGCTTTACGAAGGAATAAATATAAACATTACACTTATTTTCTCCATTCAAAGATATGTTGAAGTGGCTCAAGCATACATTAATGCAATAGAAAGAAGAATTGAAGTAGGCAAACCAGTCGATAAAATTATATCGGTAGCCAGTGTATTTATTAGCAGAATTGATACATTAACAGATGAATTAATTGGCCAAAACATTATTGCAACAAAAGAGAACAAAGATAAAAACATGCCACAATTATTAACTGGCAAAGCAGGAACTGCAACTGCACGTTTATCATACCAAAAATTTAAAGAAATTTTTAGTGGTGAAAAATGGAATAAACTGGCAGATAAGGGTGCACATGTGCAAAAGCCTTTATGGGCAAGTACAAGCAACAAAGATCCATTGCATGATGATTTACGCTATGTAGAATCATTGATTGGAAAAAACACCATTAATACGTTACCTGATGATACCATTACTGCACTTGCTAATCATGGAAAATTAAAACACGATGCCATTGAAGAAGGTGTTGATGAAGCCAAACAATTGCTAATTGATTTAAAAAACATGGGTATTGATATAGATTTTGTAACCCAACAATTAGAAAATGAAGGCATACATAAATTTATTGATGCCTATAATAAACTAATTAGCAACATTGCCGAAAAGCGTTTAAAAATATTAGGTGATGCAGCTTCAACCCAACAAATAAGTATGGGTAAACTAACAGCCGAAACAAAGGTTGTGTATGATGCTTTGGATGAAAAGCAAATAGAAAAATTACTGTTTGCTAAAAGTCCTTACCAATGGAAAACTGAACCTGAGCAAATTAAGGATATTAGTAACCGATTAGGTTGGTTAACCTTGCCAGATAATTTTACAGAAAATGTTAATTCTCTTATTGCATTTGCAAATCAAATAAAACAAGAAGGTTATACCCATGCAGTATTATTGGGTATGGGCGGAAGCAGCCTTTGCTCTGAGGTGGCTAGAGAAACTTTTGGTAGTGCAAAAGATTATCCGCAGCTATTGGTTTTAGATAATACTGCCCCATCAGCCATTGCAGATTTAGAGCAAAAAATAAACCTTGATAAAACACTTTTTATTGTGGCAAGTAAATCTGGAAACACACAAGAAAGTTTAAGTTTTTTCAGCTACTTTTATAATAAGTTAGAAAGTAAAAAAGTTAGTAATCCGGGTAATAATTTTGTGGCTATAACTGATGCTGGAACACCATTGGTAAAATTGGCTAATCAATATAAATTCAGAAATGTATTTATTAATCAATCTGATCTTGGAGGTAGATATTCTGTGTTGTCGGATTTTGGATTAGTACCAATGGCCTTGATGGGATTAGATATTAAAGCATTTTTAGAAAGTGCCAAACAGATGGAAACAAGTTGTGATGGTGTTCCATCCACTTCAAACCCAGGAATTAGTTTAGGTACGATATTAGGAATTTGTCAGAAACATGGTCGAGATAAAGTAACCTTTGTGTTATCATCTTCTATCCAATCTTTTGGTTTTTGGGTTGAACAATTATTGGCAGAAAGTATAGGCAAAGAAGGCCGTGGTTTAATACCTATAAATGGCGAACAACTTGGCACGCCTGATGTGTATGGAGACGACCGATTGTTTGTACATATGTATCTTGCTACAGATAAAAACGAAGCTGATGAACAAAAACTTAAAGTGTTAGAAGATGCTGGTCATCCAATAGTGAGTATTAAAGTGGCCAATAAGTTGGCATTAGGTGGCGAGTATTACCGTTGGGAAGTAGCAACTGCAATTGCAGGAATATTAATTGGTATAAACCCGTTTGACCAACCAAATGTGGAAGAAAGTAAAAAGAATACAAGTAACTTATTAGTTGGTTGGAGTAAAAATGGTGCTTTCGAAAAAACTTCACCCTTGCTAAACAAAGAAAACATTGCGGTGTATGTAGGCAAAAAAGTAGCACAGCAAAAGGTTGATAATAATGAATCAATTGGTGAAGTAATTAATCGTTTTACAGCACAAGCTCAACCAAATGATTACATCGCTTTGTTGCCTTATTTTTTAATGACTGAAAGTAGAACTAAAGTTTTACAAACTTGGAGACAACATTTAAGAGATAAATTAAACACTGCTACTACCCTGCTTAATGGCCCGCGTTACTTGCACTCTACCGGGCAATTGCACAAAGGCGGACCAGATTCTGGATTGTATATTATATTAATTGGTAACGAAAAAGAGTTGCTAATACCAAATGAGAAATTTGGATTTGACACTTTAAATCAGGCACAAGCACTTGGCGATTTCCGTTCGTTAGATGAAAAAGGCCGAAGGGTAATTCGCATACATTTAGATGAAGATATTGATGTGGGACTTGCTCATTTATTTCAATCAATTAAAGAAGCAGAACAACAACATTTAAAAACAGTAACAGCATGAAAGGAATAGCCATTACCACTTTGTTTCTTGATATAGGTGGCGTATTATTATCTAATGGATGGGGACATGTGCAGCGAAACAATGCGGCCAAACATTTTAAACTAAATTATGAAGAAATGGACGAGCGACATCACCTTACTTTTGATACTTATGAGCAAGGTAAAATTTCGCTGCGTGAATATTTAAATCGTACCGTATTTTACAAAAAAAGAGCGTTTACCGAAGCTGATTTTATAGAATTTATGTTTAAACAATCGCAGCCATACCTTGAAAGTATCAACTATTTTAAAGCATTAAAAAAAGCGTACAACTTAAATATAATTGCAGTGAGCAATGAAGGACGAGAACTCAATGCGCATCGTATAAAAAAATTTAAACTTGACGAATTGTTTGATGCGTATGTCTCATCATGTTATGTGCATTTGCGCAAGCCAGATGAAGATATTTTTAAAATGGCTACAGACATCTCGCAAGCTTTACCTGAAAACACTTTATATATTGATGATAGGTTGATGTTTGTAGAAGTGGCCGAATCGTTGGGCATGCAAGGCATACATTATAAAAGTTTGGAGGCTGCAAAAATCAAATTAAAAAAATATGGCTTTAAATAATTAAAAAAATATAGCTTTTTTGAATTGATAATTTATAGCATAAAACATAGGGTGCATTAAAAAACTAAAACTACTTTTAACAAATGGCAGAACAAAAATATGATTACGGAATGATAGGATTAGGCACCATGGGCCGAAACCTTGTTTTTAATATAAACGATCATGGATACAGCGTTGCAGGCTTCGACAAAAACACCTTACAAGTAGAAACGTGTAAGAAAGAAGCTGCCAACAAAACCGTATTTGCTACCACACAATTAGATGAATTTTTGGGGGCATTAAAATCACCTCGGGTAATTATGATGCTTGTGCCTGCGGGTAAAATTGTGGATGATGTAATTAATGAATTAAAACCACATTTAACCCAAAATGATTTGTTATTGGATTGTGGCAATTCGCATTTTACAGATACTAACAGAAGAATTGAAGCATTAAAAATAGCATCAATTCATTTTATGGGGGTAGGTGTTTCTGGTGGCGAACTGGGTGCGCGTTTTGGACCAAGCATTATGCCTGGAGGATTAAAAGATGTGTATGCGAGAGTAGCACCAATGTTAGAAGCTATCTCGGCAAAAGCAAATAATCAGCCTTGTGTAACGTGGCTAGGACCAGGTTCTGCGGGGCATTATGTAAAAATGGTTCACAACGGAATTGAATATGGATTGATGCAATTGATAGCCGAATCGTATCATGTATTAAAAGTTGTAGGTGGCATGAGTAATGATGAATTGCATCATGTTTTTTCAACTTGGAATAATGGTATTTTACACTCCTTTCTTATTGAAATAACTGCGGATATTTTTATACAAAATGATGAGCTAACCAATAACCGATTAATAGATATGATTTTGGATAGCGCACATCAAAAAGGTACAGGTGGATGGACTTCTGAAGATGCGATGAATTTGCAAGTACCTATTCCAACTATTGATATTGCAGTGGCTATGCGCGATTTATCAGCCTATAAAAAGGAACGCGTGGCTGCACAACAAAAATTACAAGGACCAAAAACTGATGATAAAGTTAATACCGATGAATTGGTGAATTTGCTGGAGCAAGCACTCTATTTTGCTATGATAACAACTTATGCCCAAGGAATGGCATTGCTTAATACTGCTTCTGCAAAATATCAATACAATTTAAACCCAAGTAATATTGCAAGTATTTGGAGAGGTGGTTGCATTATTCGTTCATCATTGCTCGAAGATATTCGTGCGGCTTTTGAAAATCAACCCAATTTATTAAACCTAATGTTGGATGATAGCCTTGCACAAAAATTAAATCATTCACAAATAAGTATACGTAAAGCAATTAAAACAGGGATTGAAAAAGGAATTCCACTACCAGCTTTTATGACTGCATTGGCCTATTATGATAGCTACAGAAGCGAGTGGTTACCTGCAAATTTATTACAAGCACAGCGTGATTATTTTGGTGCACATACTTATGAACGTAATGAACGTGAAGGAATTTTTCATACCAAATGGAATCAAAATAAAGAACAATGAAAGCGAAAAAAATCATTTCAGAAGCAAAACCAATTCCTACAGCAACACCCATTGGCACTAGTCCTACAATTGTAATAATTATGGGCGCAACGGGCGATTTAACATGGCGAAAATTAATACCAGCGTTATATAACCTTTACCTAGATAAAATGTTACCCGATAACTTTGCTGTTTTAGGAGTGAGCATGAATGATGTAACATTAAGTGAGTTTCAGAAACACTTACATGAAGGGATTGATAAAATATCAAGGCGAGGAAAATCTAAAAAGAGCGAATGGGCAAGCTTTGCTAAATGTATCACTTATCAAAAAGGTGAGTTTAGTGCTGCTGCTACCTATACTGCAATTGAAAAGCAAATAAAATTGTATGAGAAAACTTGGCAGGTAGAAACAAACCAAATTTTTTACCTTGCTGTTCCTCCAAATTCATTCGAAGAAATTGCGAAAAAATTGGGCAGTTCTGGCCTTGTTCAAAATAAATTAAAAAGCCGCATTGTTATTGAAAAACCCTTTGGACACGACCTTACCAGTGCCACACATTTAAATGCTTTATTGCACACTATTTTTGATGAATGCCAAATATACCGCATAGACCATTACTTAGGAAAAGAAACTGTACAAAACATTTTAGCATTTAGATTTGCAAATGCATTGTTTGAACCAACCTGGAACCGTAATTATATTGAAAGCGTACAGATAACTGTAGCCGAACAACTTGGTGTAGAAAACCGAGGAAATTATTATGAAACTGCCGGAGCGCTTAGAGATATGATTCAAAATCATTTACTACAATTGCTTTGTTTAATTGCTATGGAACCACCGGTTTCTTTTGAGGCCAATGAGGTGCGTAACCGCAAAGTAGATGTATTAAATGCATTACGAGAAATTAGGCCAGAAGAGGTGCGTGATTTTGCTGTGCGTGGCCAATATGGAGCTGGTTGGATTGAAGGAAAAAAAGTAGCAGGTTATAGAGAGGAACCTGACGTGAGCAAAAATTCATCAAAAGAAACCTTTGCCGCTTTAAAATTATTTATTGATAATTGGAGGTGGCAAGGTGTACCATTTTATTTACGTACGGGCAAGCGTTTAAATGAAACCAGTTCGGTAATTACCATTCAATTTAAGCCTGTTCCTCATCAATCATTTCCAGCAGAAACTACTGACAATTGGAAACCCAACAGACTAATTTTAAACATTCAGCCAAGCATGGGAATTCGCATGTGTTTTCAAGCAAAACGCCCTGGTTTGCAAATGATGCTTTACCCAGTTGATATGCATTTTACTTATGATGAATCATACACATCTGGTACTCCAGAAGCATATGAAACATTGTTGTTAGATATTATGCAAGGCGACTCTACCCTATTTATGCGTGCCGACCAAGTAGAAGCAGCTTGGAAAGCAATTATGCCGGTTATTAATGCATGGGATAAAAATCCTTCGGTTAATTTTCCTAATTACGAAGCTGGCATGCAAGGGCCAGAAGATGCCGAAGCGCTAATTGCAAAAGACAGCCATACATGGATTTCAATGCCACTCGAAAAACATTGAAAACGCCATCAACATATAACCTCACTATTTTTGAAACAACCGATGCACTTAATAAAGCAGCAGTTGAGTTTATTATTGCAATTGCAAAAGAGGCCATTGATAAAAGAGGAAGGTTTGTTATTGCGCTTTCTGGTGGACAAACACCTTTAAACCTGTATTCACTTTTAGCAACTCCAGCTATTTTCGAGCAAATAAATTGGAAACAAACATTTATATTTTGGGGTGATGAACGTTGTGTTCCGTTAAACGACAAACGTAATAATGCTTACATGGCAAAAGATGTTTTGCTAAACAAAATAGCCATTCCACTTTCAAATATTTATCCCATTCCGGTAAATCTTACCCCTGCAAAAGCAGCCAATGCATATCAACATCAATTAAGTAATTTTTGGGGTGATGCAGCAAAACAATTTGATTTGATATTACTCGGGATGGGGAATAATGGTCACACTGCTTCTTTATTTCCACAATCGAAAGTATTGGATGAAAAAATTGCGGGCGTAAAAGAAGTTTATGTAGAAAAAGAAAAAATGTATAGAATTACTTTTACTGCTCCTTTAATTAATCAGGCTCGGAATGTGCTTTTTCTTGTTACTGGAAATCAAAAGGCAGATATGCTGAACACTGTATTAAACGCAGCTAAGCAACCCCACAAATACCCGGCACAATTAATTGAGCCTAGCAATGGTAAATTGTGGTGGTTTGTAGATAAAGAAGCAGCTATCTTATTGAAAAAACAGAACTAAACACATCAAAAAAAATACTAATTGGCTTAATTATTGAATTACTAAATGTGTGAAAAGTGTAAGGGTTTACCAATATTATGTAACATTAAGCATAATAACCACCCTTAACTTTGTAGCCAAGTTTTTCTTATTTCTAATTAATTAATCAAACCAATTATGAGCAACTTCATTATTCAACAAACAGAAACTACTTACCCTAAAAAAGTAAATCAAAACCATAATCAATTAATTGATGCAGTTACTGAAGTAGAGATACAAGATGAGGAAATTACTGAAACAATAAGAATTAGAAAAAAAGGGGATTATCGTTTTTTACAACTTTCAAAAAGCGAAACCAACAACCACAACATCAACATGCGCAACAGGTAAAATATATCCATTAATCTGGTTGACATTTATTTATAATTAAATATTTATAATAAGCTTAATGCATTTACTGCACTTAAGCTTATTTAATTTAAAAGAAAACACATTATGAAAATTCAATTTAACACCGACAAAAACATTACAGGAAACGAAAAAATGGTAGCACCATTAGAGGCTATGTTAGTGGAAAAACTAGACAGATTTAGTGCCCAAATAACTCGATTAGAAGTTCACTTAGCTGATGAGAATGCAAATAAAGAAGGCGATAACGACAAACGATGTATTATTGAAGCACGTTTAGATGGCATGAAACCCATTGCAGTTACAAACCATGCAAATAACAATGAGGATGCGGTAAAAGGAGCAATTGAAAAATTAAAAACATTGCTTGATTCCACACTTGGCAAACTTGCATCAAAAAGCTAACAAACTAGCTTATTATTTATAAATTGATTTATTGACTTACGAGTCTTTTGATTTGATTTTTGATTTGCTAAAAAAGTAAACTATTGGAAGTAGTCCAATAATTATATGCAAAATTGAAAGCCTAAATTCATGGTAAGTCAAATAGCTAACATATATAAATCCTACATTAACCAAAATAGTTATTATGATAACCCCAATTATACTTTGTTTTGTCATGTTAAAATATTAATGTGTTGTAGTTTTATCCTATATTTAAATAACAATTAAGCAATAAAACTAAAAGCCGATAAACATTATCAAATTTAGTAATTCCTAGCAGAATAAAGTATTTCTTTAATAAAACTATTAGTTATAAATCATACTAAAATACAAAAAGAGCCTGTAAATATTTTACAGGCTCTTTTCATTTTAAATTAAATATGAACTAATCATTACCCGAATAAATAACTACTTCAACCTGATGTTCTTTTTCATCATCCACTAGCGTAATCATTAAATCATGCATTACACCATCCACCATTAAAGTCATTTTTCCATCTCCTTGTTTTTGCGTAACTGCAATATGATACGTTGCACTTTTATACCTGTACTGCACTTTAAATGATTCCCATTCTTTTGGAATACATGGAATAAATTTAAGTTTATCGCCTTCTTGCTGCACACCTAAAAAATACTCTGTAATTAACCTATACATCCATCCTGCCGAACCAGTGTACCATGTCCAACCACCACGGCCAGCGTGTTGTTTGTTTGCATACACATCAGCAGCTACCACATAAGGTTCTGTTTTATAAGTTGCTATTTTTTCGGATGTATTACCACGGTTAATTGGGTTTATCATATCCAATAATTCCCATACCAATTTGTTATTGCCAAATTTTGCAAAAGCCATCACTAACCAAATTGCAGCATGTGTATATTGTCCGCCATTTTCTCTTACTCCTGGCACATATCCGCTAATGTAACCTGGGTTTACTATTAACTTATCAAATGGTGGATCCAATAATTTTATGATGCCATTTTTTTCTTGAACCAAGTTTACATAAGCAGATTGCATGGCTTGTTGTGTGCGTTGCGCTTCTCCTGCACCCGACAAAACAGACCAGCTTTGGGCAATTGAATCTATTTTACATTCTTCATTTACTGATGAGCCAAGTGGTGTGCCATCATCAAACCATGCACGTTTATACCATTCGCCATCCCACGCATGCTTATCTATGTTTTCTTTTATTTGTTGCGCTTGTGTTATGCAAGTTTCCGCAAATTCAGCATCATTTTGCAAACGGGCAATTTCCGAAAAGTTGTTCAGGATATCATAAAAGAAAAATCCTAACCACACACTTTCACCTTTACCTTTATCTCCTACTCTATCAAAACCATCATTCCAATCGCCAGTGCCAATTAAAGGCAAACCACGTTCGCCATAATTAAATCCATGTTTAATTGCCCTTACACAATGCTCATAAAGCGTTGCAGACAACCTTGATTGAATAGGAAGTTCGTAGTATGATTCTTCTTCAGGGTTTAACGACCTTCCTTCTAAAAACGGTACAGGCTCATCTAACACCGTATAATCACCAGTACGCAAACAATATAAATGGGTAACAAAAGGCAACCACAAATAATCGTCAGAACACCTGGTACGTACACCATTACCTAAAGGCGGATGCCACCAATGTTGCACATCTCCTTCTTTAAACTGACGAGAGGCACACAATAAAATATGTTCGCGTGCAAGGTTTGGTACTGCATGAAACAGCGACATCATATCCTGTAATTGATCTCTAAAACCAAATGCACCACCTGATTGATAAAATCCAGTTCTACCTAAAAAACGAGACGATAAAGTTTGGTAAGTAAGCCATCCATTTGATAGGATATTAATTGCAGTATCTGGTGTTTCTACTTGCAAAGCACCAAGGGTATTTTTCCAATAATTTTTAACCCTATCTAGTGATTCTTTTGCAGCCATTTTACCCCTGAATTTTTTTGCTGTTTCAGTTGCTTGATGTGCATTTTTTCCGCCACCCACTCTAAAAATAACTTCCATCTCTTCGCCATCAGCAATATCAAACGGAACTTGAATTGCTCCGCAAGGATCCATGGCTAAGCCAATTTTTCCAGATAGTTTAGCACGGTACATTGCATCTGGATTTTTTAATGATCCATTTCGTCCTATAAACTCGGTTCTATCGGCTGTAATAGACTTTTTAATATAGTCTACATCAATAAATCCAACCCTCTTTGGAAACTCTGTATTGTATGGATTTTTTGCAAACAAAGCGCCACTATCGGGGTCAATTTCTGTATGTGTATGCATAGCCGTTTTCATGCTATTGGTGCCAAGCACCCATTCAACATATCCAGTTGCCGAAAGATTACGCGTTCTGCCCGAAAGATTTTTAATTTTTATTACATTAAATTTAACTGCCGATTCCAAATCAACATACACAGTCATTTCGGTATGTATGCCATCTTCTACATGTTCAAAAATACTATAACCAAATCCGTGTTTAGTAATATAAGTTGATTGACCACCTGCGGGTAAAAATGTAGTTGACCAAAAATGACCAGTGTCTTCATCACGTATATAAAAAGCCTCACCACCCGAGTCGCAAACTGGGTCGTTGTTCCAAGGTGTTATTCTATATTCATGTGCATTCTCCATCCAAGTATATGCATTTCCACTTTCAGAAATAACAGTACCAAAATTTGCATTGGCAATTACATTTACCCAAGGTGCGGGTGTTTTGCTTTTATTATTTACTACAATAACATACTCTTTTCCATCTTCACTAAAACCACCTGTACCATTAAAAAATGTAAGGTTTTCTGGCAACTTTATAGTATCAGCACTTGGCTTATATACTTCGGTAGGTGCTAACATAGGAACTGCAACTTTTGATGCTGATTTCCGTTTAATGTGATCGGCTAATGTGCCACCATTATCAGAAATATTAATGCGTGCCACCGTTTGAAACAAAATTCTATCCTCGTTTGAAATTTGATCAGATGCACGTAAGAAAATTCCACCCGGACGGTCTTTTAATTCTGGCGGAATAAGTGCATGTATATCATCCTGAAAATCCTGACGGTAAACATTGTGTTCTTCATTCCAAATTACCAAATCTGTTACCAATCCTTTTAATCGCCAATAACCATGTGCTTGTATAAGTTGCCTTACCAATTGCATGTTTGCTTGTTTCTCAATTTTTAAAAGTACAATAGGTAAATCGCCAGATATAGAATAACTCCATAAATCTGATTGGCCTCTATGGTTTTGTATCAACACACCTGCGTCTGGCCTAAATGCCGAATTAAGGAACAACACCGAACCAGCTAAGCGCGCATATAATTGTGCATCGGCTGCTGATGCATTAATTTGTCGTAAAATAACTTGGCTATGCGTCCATGCAATTTCAAACACACGATCTTTATGGTGTTTATCTTGGTATTTAGCAATTAATGCTTTACATGCCTCTTCTGTATCTGCAACACCCGTAATCATATCAAATGTAAAGGTTTCTTCGGCCTCCATATTTATTTTATAACGAATAGCAGCAACCGGATCTAATACTGAGCCTTGGTTTCCAGAAAGCTCACCGTCATTATACATTGCTTGCGGATTTGCAACAGAATTTCCGCGCCCAATAAATTCCATTCTATCTGTTTCATACGACAATGCAAAATGTGCTTTATCATGCAAAATCATTAAGTGGAACATCCAAGGTGGTTTCTCGTCAGCCGAACGTGGCCTACGTGTACAAAGAATAGCATGTTGATTTGGTGCAATTTCTGTTTGCACAAATAAATTACTAAATGCGGGCTGAATAACATCTGAAGCTTGAGGTGCAAGCACAACTTCTGCATAACTAGTAACCTCTATACTTCTTCGTTTATCAGTACAATTGGTTAAGTGTATTCTACGTATTTCTATATCATCTTCGGGCGATACAACAATTTCTGTATGTGTTTCAATATCGTTAATTGATGAGCGATAATCTGCACGTCCTTGCGAAAATACTGCCTCGTATTTATCTGCTTTTGCAAGTGTGGGTTGATGAGTATTTGACCAGAATTTTCCGGTTTTTAAATCGCGTATATAACAAAATGTGCCCCAATTATCTCGTGTTCCATCTTCGCGCCAACGTGTAAGCGAAAGGTCTTTCCATCTGCTGTATCCACCACCAGCATTGGTTAGCATAACATGATAGTTACTATTAGAAAGTAATTGCACTTGTGGTAATGCAGTATCAGGTGTGTTTATTGTTCTGGTTTCGGTACCACTAGCCATGTAATTAACATCTGGTATATCGGTGGTATGCGCATAATGTGCAGATGCTTTTGGAATGCGTTCTTGCAACAATAAAAGTGTAGCTTTAAATTGAGGTTCGGCTTCAAACAATTCTTGCATGGGTTGATCAAGCAGCAAATAAGCAAGCGACAATAAACCCATGCCTTTATGATGCGCCATATATGAATAAACAATAGCCTTCGACTGACCTTCTTGCAAACGAGATGGCGTGTAATCTATCGCTTCATAAAATCCATGTATGCCTTCAAACCCTTTTTCGGCAAGTACTTCTAAATTTTTACAAGCTGTTACCGGATCCACCATCAAAGCAAGTTCTGTTGCGTAAGGTGCAATAACTAAATCTTCTTCAAGCCCACGTTTTAAACCTAAACCAGGCGCACCAAATGGACTATATTGGTAATGCGAACTTGCATTTATCATATTAAATCCCGACTCAGAAATTCCCCAAGGCACACCTTTTTGTTTTCCGTAATCTACTTGCCATTTAACAGAAGCTTTATACGTTTGATCAAGCAATGTGTTTTCGTATGTTGGCATTACTAAAAGTGGCATTAGGTATTCAAACATAGAACCACTCCAAGAAAGTAAAATAGTTTCGCCTTTAACATTGGTTAATAATCGAGACATTGCAAACCATGCTTCTTGTGGTAATTTGCCTTGCGCTATACCTATAAATACACAAAAGCGCACTTCTGATGCAAGTAAGTCGTATGAGCTCGCGTCTATATGATGCTCTTGTGCATTGTAACCAATAGAAAATAAATTTGTTGATTTATTGTACAAGAAATCCCAATTCATATCTGCAAGTCCGTTGCAAACTTGTGCTAGATTTTCTATAACAGCAATTTTTTCTTCCGATTTTTTTATGGTATTTAATAACGATTGTTTAAACAGGGTAAGCCATTCATTTTCTGATGTAGCATGTGTATCAGCATCATTATTTACTTGATGCAATAATACTTGTGCTGCATTTAATACATCTATGTACGAGGCATTTGGGTTGATAGGGCTAAAATTCTTCACCTTATCAGGAGCCTTGTTTAACATAAACCAAGGTTCAAAAATTTCAAGCTCTTTGTTTAATGCATCAACCTGATTTTTTAAAATATTTTTCCACCAATAGGTATCGGTTTCAGTATCATTATTTAATTTTTGATACACCTCATCAATATTTTTTAAAGCTAACTCGGCATGTATTTTTATTTCGTTTGGATTAGATAAATGCGCTTTACAAGATGTTTTACTATCACTAATAAATTGTTTTAGTATAGATACTTGTTTTTCATCCAAAGTATCTGCAAGCACAAATAGTGTATCTCTAATTCCTTGAAATGATTTATGGCCAACAATATTTTGATGAGGCAATGCAATTAATCCTTGTTTTAATACCATTAAATGGCCTGCAAGGTTTCCACTATCAACCGTAGAGATGTATTTTGGCAATAAAGGAATTAGTGTTTCTGTATCATACCAATTATAAAAATGGCCATGGTAGCGCTCCATCTTTTCCATTGTACTAATGGTGTTGGTGGTGCGCTCAATAAGTTGTGTTGGGGTGATGTAACCAAAGTCGCAAGCGGTTAAATTAGCCAACAGCGAAAGGCCAATATTGGTAGGCGAAGTTCGGTGCGCAATAGCTTCAATAGGTTGTTCCTGAAAATTATCGGGTGGTAAATGGTTATCCAAATCACCAACAAATTGTTCAAAAAAGCTCCATGTTTTACGAGCCGATTTTCTAAGAAAGATATATTGTTGGGCTGTTAATGCCGATTTTTCTTTTGCTAAAGGTTTACTAATTATCCAAGTTACAAATGGTGCAAGAAGCCAAAAAAACAAGATAGGATCAGCAATAATTAATTCTTGTGCATTATATCGTTGTAGGTATACGGCCAATACTATTGCAAGAAAAGGTTCTATCCACATAAACGAATAAGAAGCTAAAAGACTATCCTTACTATATCGTTCCTCATTAACAGAAGGATTCCATTGCAACAAATTTTTCTTAGAAATAAATACCCTCCATATTGTTAACAGAATTACCCTTAAACTAGCAAATGCTTCGTAAGGAAGGCATATCAACATAAACAGGGTGTTTCTTACTACATCAACTAAGTTATTAATGGTGTTTTTTATGTGATGCGAAAAAACAACATCTTTAGGTTTATTTATCGTACTCCAAATAGAACTAATTAATACTGGTACAATGATTATTGCGGTTATGCCAATAGCCCAAAATAATGTATCGGGCAAAATTGTAAAGGCCAATATTATAAGTATAGTAAGTGCAGCAGGAACTAGGCTTCGCCTAATATTGTCAAATATTTTCCAACGTGACAATGCCGAAAGTGGATTTACATGCCATTTTTTTTGACTATCGGGAACCCACGGTAAAAACCACGAAAAAATTTGCCAATCACCCCTAATCCACCTCAAGCGCCTTTTCATATCAGCACGATAACTTGTTGGATATTTTTCAAACAATTGTACATCGCTTAATAAACCCGAACGTACATAACATCCTTCTAACAAATCATGGCTTAATATTTTGTTTTCAGAAAACCTTCCTTCTAATACTTGTTTAAAAATATCAACTTCATAAATACCTTTTCCTATAAAAGAACCTTCGTCAAACAAATCTTGGTACACATCTGATGAAGCGCGTGTGTATGGATCAATACCTGGCTCGTTGCCATGCATACGGGTATAAAGCGAACTTGTAGTTTCTGGCAAACTAACAGTAACTCTTGGCTGTAAAATACCGTAACCTTTTGTTACACGTTTTCTTTTTTCATCATACCAAGCGTGGTTTAATGGATGCGCCATTGTACCAATTAATTTCCAAGCAGTAGTTAATGGCAGTTGTGTATCTGCATCTAAAGTTATTACATATTTTATAAGCTGAAATACGGATTGGTCACCAACAATAACAGAAAATCTATCTGCTGATTTTCCTCTTAATAAATCATTTAACTCAGCAAGTTTACCACGTTTTCTTTCATAACCCATCCAAGTATTTTCATGCGGATTCCAAAATCTTGGGCGATGAAAAAGGAAAAATAAATCATTGCTTCCCCTACCATATTTTTCATTTAATTGTTCAATTCTTTCCTTAGCAAAAGTTATTATTCCTTCATCCTCTGGAAGTGTTTGCTGGTTAGCATCGGTAAAATCAGTTAGTAAACCAAAGTATAAATTTTCTTTTCTGTTTGCTAAAAACCTAACCTCTAAATCTTCAATTAACTTTTCAGTTGCATCATTACCCGTTAGCATAACCGGAACAATAATCAACGTGCTGTAATCAGATGGAATATTTTTTGAAAAATCCATTCGCGATAGCAACTTTGGTTTTACCATAAGTGTAGCGAAAAAATTTACCAATGCAATTGCAAATTGGCTTGTGCATAGCAGCGATAGAAAAACGATAATTGCTACAAGCCAGCCATGTTGAGTTTCTGTTAGTGCTTTAAATAAAACACCAACACTAATAGCTAAACAAATAAATCCAATAGAAAAAAAGTACAACATAAACTTACTTTTTTTCGACTTAGGCCACATCTTCTCAATGGGCGACCGTTTCATTTTTGCAAGCCGTTCTGTTTTAGCAACACCTTCATCAACCAAATAATAACCCACATGCGCAAATCTAGAATCGCTATTATTTTCAAGTCTATTTTCTTTAGCTAAATCAACTACAATGCGTGCAACTTCAAGTTCGGGTGTTTTACTTTTTTTGGCGATATACTCTACAGCATGGCGATAGCGATCACGTGTTGCAAAATCCATCAAACCATATATACCATCTATATCCTCACGAAGTGTTTGTTCAACTATACTATGGTCTTCTACAAAATCGCGCCAGTTAAAAGCACCAAGTAAACGCAAACTACCAATGCTATTACTTATTGAAGCTTGGTCAGCAGTTAGTTTTTGTATTTCTGCATTTACCAACTCGGCACTTGTGCGCCCAGTTTCTGATAATTGTTGGTCAATCCAATTAAGTGCTAATGCCAACTCAGGTCCTTTTCCGCGTAGCTGCCTGGTTAATTCCGAAACAAAAGCACTTTCCATTAATGGATTAGAGCGTGCCATATCTGCAATTACCAAAATCAGGTTTTTATGATCGTTTTCTGCGGTCTCAATCATTTTTTGAGCCCAATACGCTGCAAGGTTTCTATCAACCCTACAAGTAGCAATACGTGCCGAGATACGACTTAAATTTTCGATAAGCGCAAGGCGAAGCATAATTGGTATTGCCCACAATTCGCCCAATTGCAAATTTGTTTCTGTTTGATAGGCTTTAACAAAACTGCTTAAATTTTCTAAATCTATTCTTCCATCACTATGCGAAATAATACGTAAAACTATATCATAAATACGCGTTACCCTTATTGTAGGCGTAGTTATAAGCTGTGGTAAATTTTCGCTATATCCTTTAGGCAAATGTTTTTTTGCATCTCTAATATTTTCTTCAATCAGGTAAAAATTATCTATTAACCATTCTGATGCAGGTGTAATTTGTTCATTTCTTTTTATTGAATCAGTAATGAGCTTGCGTACTTTATTTAAAACTATTTCATTATCTGCAAGCCTTGTTAGCAAATGATCTTTGGCTGGTTTGGTACTTAGTTTATGTGTTTTGGCTAAAGTTTTCCCAAACTCTTCCATTTGTTCTGTGGTAAACAATTCTGCACGCAGCTGTTCTTCATTTAAATATTTAAAATCAGAATCGCTAATCTGAAAAATGGACCTCATATTAGAAATGAGCTCATGAGCTAAAGGTATTAATTTCATTGCTGTATTTCTATTGCTTTAAAGCTGTGTTAACAATATCTTGGGCTTCTTCAATTATTTGTTTTAAATGATTGCTACCCATAAAACTTTCGGCATATATTTTATAAATATCTTCCGTTCCTGATGGTCGTGCGGCAAACCATGCATTTTCTGTAATTACTTTTACTCCACCAATTGGTGCATCATTAGCAGGTGCATTGGTTATTATTTTTACAATTTTTTCTCCAGCTAATTCTCCGCTTTTAATTTGAGCAGCCGAAATCTTTTTTAATTTTTCTTTTTGTTCAGTGGTTGCTTTTGCTTCCACACGATTGTACAATGGTTCACCAAACTCATTTGTTAAGTTCGTATAAATTACACTTGGGTCCAGTCCGGTTTTAGCCATAATTTCTGCTGATAATAAAGCAAGAATAAAACCATCCTTATCTGTTGTCCAAACGCTGCCATCCAGCCTCGAAAAAGACGCGCCTGCACTTTCTTCACCCCCAAAACAAAGTGAAGAATCAAACAAACCATCAGCAAACCATTTAAACCCAACTGGCACTTCATAAACTGGTCGTTCAAGTTTTTTTGTAATGCGATTGATGAGTTGTGTGGTTACCACTGTTTTTCCAATTGCAGCAGTTTTATTCCATAACGGACGGTGCTTGATGAGGTAATAAATTGCAACCGATAAATAATGATTGGGGTTTAATAAACCAACTCTTTTTGAAACTATTCCATGACGATCGTGGTCAGTATCACATGCAAATGAAATCTCAAAATGATCTTTCATTTCAATTAATTTTTGCATGGCATAGGTTGATGATGGATCCATTCTTATTTGCCCATCCCAATCCACGGTCATAAAACTAAAAGTTGGGTCAACAGTTTTATTTACTACGGTTAAATCGATTTGATAATGTTTAGCAATAGCCTCCCAATAATTAACACCCGCACCGCCAAGTGGATCAACCCCCATTTTAATTTTTGAATTACGAATAACATCCATATCAATAATATTCCCAAGGTCGCTTATGTAACTTTGAAGATAATTATGGCGATGTGTAGTTGGTGCGTTTATTGCTTTTTCAAAATCAATTGTATGTATATTTTTAAGATTTTCAGCAAGTAATTCGTTTGCTTTTTTTTCAATCCAATTGGTAACTGATGTTTCTGCTGGGCCACCATTTGGTGTGTTATATTTAAAACCTCCATCATCTGGTGGGTTATGTGATGGTGTAATTACAATACCATCTGCTAAGCCAGTTTTACGTCCATTATTGTATTTTAAAATTGCATGCGAGATAACAGGTGTAGGTGTATATTCATCTCCTTCTGCAATCATCACTTCCATATTATTTGCGGCTAACACCTCCATTGCCGTTGCAAAAGCAGGGGCAGATAGTGCATGCGTATCAAAACCAAGGTATAACGGACCATCAATTTTTTGTGTTTTACGATACAAACAAATTGCCTGGGTAATAGCAAGTATATGATTTTGATTAAACGATTTTTTAAAAGAAGAACCACGATGCCCCGAAGTACCAAAAGATACACGCTGTTCTGGCACCGAACAATCTGGCTTGCCAGTATAATAAGCAGTGATAAGATTGGGTATATTTACCAGCATTTTTGTTTCTGCTGGCTTTCCTGCATAAGGAGATATCGTCATAGTTATTTTTAATTTATTTTATTTTCAAGCTGCGTAATTTTTGCCAGGCGATGTACATGTCTTTCTAAGCCACTAAATGTTGCTTTCAAAAAAATTAAGGTAAGTTCTTGTGCAAGCGGTTTATTAACCACCCTACCTCCTAAGCAAATTATATTCATATTATCATCCTCAACACCTTGCTTTGCTGAGAATTTTTCATGAATTAAACAGGCTCTTACGCCTGCAATTTTATTTGCTGCAATACATGCCCCAACTCCACTTCCGCATATTGCTATTCCTTTTACAACCTTATTATCTGCCACTGCACGAGCAAGCGGAATTACATAATCAGGATAATCATCTGATAGATTTAGTTCTTTGTTGCCATAATCAATCACCTCATACCCTTTTTCAAGTAGCATTCTCACAAGATACTCTTTTAATTCGAACCCTGCATGGTCTGCTGCAATTCCTACTCTATTATGGCTTGATAAAAATTTATACATTTTTATTCTTTTTTAGTAAAGTTAAAGCACGTTCTAAAATAGTTAAAACAGTGAAACCATATTCTCTCATCACCAAATCTCCTGGTGCCGAAGCCCCAAAAGTATCTATCCCAATTACTTCTCCATCGTTACCTGCATACTTATGCCAACCTTGTGTAACACCTGTTTCAACCGTAATACGTGATTTTACATTTGGCAAAATTACAGCATTACGATATGCCAGAGGTTGCGATTCAAATAACTCCCAACTTGGCATGGATACTACACGAACAGCAATTTTTTGTGCTGCTAATTTTTGTTGCACCTCCAAAACCAAGCTTACTTCTGAGCCACTAGCTATTAATATTATTTCAGGATTAGCATCAGGTGTATCCATTAAAATGTAAGCACCATAACGTAAACCATCAACCGCACCTAATTTTTTTCTATCTAAGGTTGGTAAATCTTGTCGAGATAAAATTAAAGCAACAGGAGCATTTTTTGATTCAATTGCCACACGCCAAGCCATTGCAGTTTCATTTGCATCGCACGGACGAATTACTATTAAATTTGGAATTGCCCTTAGGCTTGCAAGATGTTCTATAGGTTGGTGAGTTGGTCCATCCTCACCCATTGCTATACTATCATGCGTAAAAACATAAATCAAATTTAATTCCATTAATGCTGCTAGCCGAATTGCAGGTCGCATATAATCCGAAAACGTAAGAAATGTTGAACAGAAAGGAATAACTCCACCATGCGCTGCTAAACCATTTGATATAGCAGCCATTCCATGCTCACGTACCCCAAATTGTAAATTACGGCCAGCATAACTCCATCCACCTCCAGCAGAACCTTGCAAATCGCCTACAGCCATTGCAGGATTTTCAAAGTTTCCAGCATCTTTAAGTTCAGTGTGGGTTGATGTATTTAAATCGGCAGAACCACCAATAAAGCCAGAAACAGTTTTAAAAAATGATTGCATAATTTTACCAGAGGCAACGCGTGTAGCCATTCCTTTTTCATCAGCAATAAATTCAGGTATTTTTAAATCCCAATCTTTAGGTAAGTTTCCATTAATAAGTTCGCGCAATTCAATAGCTAGTTCAGGGTATTTATTTTCATATAGTGCGAATTTTTTTTCCCATTCTGTTTCTAATTTATTCCCGTTTTCAACTGCTTTTCTAAAATGTGCAAGTGCTTCATCAGGTACAAAAAAATCAGGACTCAAAGGCCAGTTAAGTTTTTCTTTGGTGAGTTGTGTATCTTTTTCACCCAATGGAGAACCATGAGCTGCACAAGTATCTTGCTTTGGCGAACCAAAACCAATATGTGTGTGAACAATAATTAATGAAGGTTTTTCAGTTTCGTTTTGTGCATTTTGTATGGCTTTGTTTATTGCTTCAATATCATTTCCATCTTCAATATATTGTGTATGCCAACCGTAAGCTTCAAATCGTTGTGCATGATTTTCAGTAAACGTTACGGGAGTTGCAGAAGCAAGGGTGATGCGGTTATCATCATACAAATAAATTAATTTACCAAGCTTTAAATGGCCAGCAAGTGGAGCAGCTTCTGCGGCTACTCCTTCCATCATATCGCCATCACTTACCAATGCATAAGTAAAGTGGTTAATGATATTAAAATCGGGCTTATTAAAACGTGCTGCAAGATGCGCTTCGGCAATTGCCATACCCACACCATTTGCAAAACCTTGCCCAAGTGGCCCTGTTGTAGTTTCTACACCAGATGTTATTCCGCGTTCTGGATGGCCAGGTGCTTTACTTCCCCATTGTCTAAAATGTTTAATTTCTTGCATGGGTAAATCATATCCCGTTAAATGCAATAAACTATACAACAACATTGAGCCATGACCAGCAGATAATACAAAACGATCGCGGTTAAACCAATGTGGATTGGTGGGATTATGTTGTAAAAAATTTGTCCATAAAGTATAGGCCATTGGTGCTGCACCTAAAGGTAAACCAGGATGACCGCTGTTTGCTTTTTGAATTGCATCAACCGATAAAAAACGAATGGTGTTAATACATAAGTCATCAATTTCGGTCTGGTTTTTTGGTGATTTTATAAGCGTATTCATATATCTAATTACTTAATAATGATTGCAGATTTTGATGTCTGAATTCAACAATTATTTAGTTTAAAAATTACCAATACTAAACCAAACATTGTTGTTAACTATTTATGCTATATCAATTTGTTTATCAAGGTAAACATCTTGTATTGCATGTATAATATTTACACCTTCATTAAAAGGTTTTTGAAATGACTTTCTGCCACAAATTACGCCCATTCCTCCAGCACGTTTATTAATTACCGCTGTGCGCACCACGTCTTTTAAATCATCTTTTCCTATTGATGCACCTCCAGAATTAATAAGTCCAGCACGGCCCATATAACAATTTGCTACTTGATAACGACATAAATCTATTGGATGATTAGTGGTAAGTTCGGTGTACATGCGTTCATCATATTTTCCAAATGTTACACCATTTGTATTTAATGCTTTATAACCACCATTATTTTCTGGTAGTTTTTGTTTAATAATATCAGCTTGAATAGTTACACCAAGATGATTTGCTTGGCCAGTTAAATCAGCCGAAGCATGGTAATCAACACCATCTTTTTTAAAAGCACTATTACGCAAATAACACCATAAAACAGTAGCCATACCCAAACTATGTGCCTCTTCAAAAGCCCTCGATACTTCAATAATTTGTCGATCAGATTCTGCTGAACCAAAATAAATAGTAGCACCAATGGCAGCGGCCCCAAGATTCCATGCATCCCTAACAGAACCAAACATAATTTGGTCGTATTTATTGGGATAGGTTAATAATTCGTTGTGATTTATTTTTACAATAAATGGAATTTTATGGGCATATTTTCTCGATACAACACCAAGTCCACCAATCGTACTAGCTATTGCGTTACAGCCACCAGCTAAAGCAAGTTTAACAATATTTCCTGGGTCAAAATACATTGGGTTAACTGCAAATGAAGCACCAGCACTGTGCTCAATACCTTGATCAACGGGTAAAATGGAAAGGTAACCAGTACCCGAAAGCCTACCCGAATTAAATAATGCATTTAAATTACGAAGTGTTTGAATATTCCTGTTCGAACCGCTATATATCCTATCAATAAAATCGGAACCAGGCAGGTGTAAGTTTTCTTTTGGTATAGTATTACATTTATGAGAAAAAAGATTTTCATCCTTTTCCATCAAATCAACAATCATTTGGTGTGTCATATATTTATTCAGTGTTTTAATTAAAATTTATAAAACAATTTTCGCTCCATATCATCTTGGGCTCGCTTTCACATAAAGGCGTTTATTGAATAAAGAAAATCACTCGTAACCACTTTTTATAATAGCAACTATCATTTTAAAACGTTCTTTAGCATTAATAATTTTTTGATGGTGGGCGGGTATTACAATGCAGGAGCCAAGCTTAAGTTGACTTACTTTTCCGTTTACTTTAATTTCGGCATTGCCATCAATTATTTGAAAAAGGGTATCAAAGGGCGAAACTTGTTCTTTATAAGTTGTACCAGCATCAAACGACATTACCATTATATCACCTGTTGGTTTTTTAATGATTGTTTTGCTCACAATAGCATTTGGTTGGTATGCTACAACTTCCGTTATTACATGTGATTTTAATTTGGGTATTCCATCACTTTCCATTTTGTTAATCTTTATTAAAACAACTCATTATTGTTTTGTTAAACTAAGTATAGTTAATTTTAAAATAATACATAACACCTAAAAAACTATCCATATTCGGCATTTATTTAACGGTAATCTTCCCCTTCATTACAACATGAATACTGCAATAATAATCAGCACTTTTAGTTGCTACAGTTGTCCATGTTGCACCAACAGGTATAGCACCTGATGTCCATTCCTTATTTGTTTCTTCTGTAACATCATGGGCTACCATATCATTATTAATCCATAAAATAGTATCACCTTTATTTACTAGTAAATCTTCGGGTATAAATTTCATCTGAGCAATTTCTACCGTATGAAAATGTTCATCGTTTCTTAAAGTAGAAGAAGAGTTTTCATTATCAACAGGACTGGCAATTTCTTGAGTCTGTTTATCGCTAATATTATCCTTAGTACTTTTTTCGGTTGATGGAGCACAACTACCAATAAAAAGCACTAAGGATAAACAATATAAATTACGTCTTAACATGGTTAGACGTTACTTAATGACCAAATAATTTTTTCTGTACCATTTCAGCATGCTGAAGGTGCGTTTTTAATATTGGCAACACAGTTTGTAACAATTTTTTTAACTCCGCATTTTGCGCTTGTGGAATTAGTACACTTTCAACAGTAGAAATTACTGCTTTATGATAAGCTACTTCATTATCAATATAAGCCTTGTTAAAAGCATCACCACTTTTGCTGCTTAACTCTTTTTTAGTTTTTTCTGCATTAGCATTTAGTGATTTGCTTACCGCATTATCTTTGGGTGTTACATGTAATTTGGTAACCAGTGCCACAGCTTGGTCAATTACAGATTTGTGGTCGGCAGCCATAGTTGCTGCAAATTTTAGTATCTCCGCGTTTTTAGATTTTTCTTTTGCGAGAGCCGCATAATTAATATCTATTTGATTTGCCGTAACTGCTACCGAAGCTATTTCAGCATCAGTAAGTTTTGGCGATTGGGCAAATACTGGCATTACAATCATTGTGTAAGCCATTACACCAATTGCTAATTTTGTAATTTTTTTCATGATATTTTTAATTAAAATTATTAGAATTTTAATGGGTCAAAATTCTATATTTTAAATAAAACAGCCGTTACATAACTTTTACCAAATGTTATATCATTCAGTTACTTTTATCTAGTATTTACATATAAAAAAGATGATGTTTATAACTACAAATAAGGCATAAGTAAACACAGCAAGTGTATTTTACAAAAAACGAATTATTGCCTTCTAAAAAGTAGTATCAACTAAACCAAACCCAATGGTATTCGTCTTTTCTCCTTCATGTTTTTAAAGTGAGTAGGCGTTAATCCTGTAATTTTCTTAAATTGGGTTGAAAGATGGGCAACACTGCTGTAATGCAGCTTATAGGCAATTTCTGAAAGATTAAGTTCGCCATAAGTGATTAATTCTTTTGCACGTTCAATTTTTTGTGCAATAATATAATGCTCGATAGTAGTGCCACGTACTTCCGAAAAAAGATGTGAAAGTGTGGTATAATTCTGATGCAACTTTTCACTAATATAGTCAGATACATTAACCTTAGGAACTTCTTCCGAATAATGAATCATTTCTAAAATCAAATTTCTAATTTTTTCAACAATAATACTTCTATGATCATCTAATAATTCAAGTCCAGTTAATTTTAAAGCAGTATTAAATTGTGCTAAAACATCATCCGAAATGTTTTCATTTAAAACTACCTCACCCAACTCAACTGATAATGGAACCAATCCAAGCTTTTCTAATTCTGCTTTTACAATAATTTTGCAGCGAATGCTTACCATATTTTTAATATAGATTTTCATATTGGTTGTTAAATATCATTTAGCTTATTGTAAACATTTACAATAGCCAAATTTAGTTTTTCACACCAATGTTACCAACATATTTTACCTTAAAAAAAAGGTACTTCAATTAATTGAAACGGTTTCATTACAGGTTATACTTTATTTTGGGGCATGGCCGGGCTATCCACGCTGCACGGCAGCCTGCTCCTTCCGAAGCTTCGGAACCCTATGCCGGGCTTGCCGTTAACATTAAATTCTGCAATAGAAAAAAGTTATTTTTACAAATTGAATCTTAATGAGTAGCAATAGAAGAAGATAGATTAAGGAATTTGGTATATCCTATACCAAGAAATAGATTATGCCTTGAGGCAGAATGTTTTTTTTAAACAAATGTTGTTTATTCCTTTCTGGTTCAAACCATTGATACAAAACTTCCACCATAATTGAAGAATTTATTACAAGTTGCAGCGGGGTCGCAAATCACCTTACAACTATACCACCATCATTAAAGCTAGAAAAGATTATTTATCTTCTCCAAAAAGTATCATAATTACCTACCAAGCGGTTTCAAACAAGACTAAGCATTTCATTTTCATCAAAAATTTCTGTATGATATTTATCTTGATTTGTATTGTATCGTAACATCCAAATTAACACCTTTATCTTAATTACACCCCGAGCATTTTTACACAAAAATTACGTAAATGCCTTTGTAAAACAGGACATTCCGAACTTAAAAAACTCATCAAATCTCCCAATAATATAAGGCATTTGAAAGGTTTGACAAGTATCAAACCAACAATTACTGTATGACATAATCCACCAAAAAAACAAGACTAAAGTCAGTTGTGATTGCAGTCATAATACTACGGTATCTAATTCAATCATTTTGCCAATGTAAACAACAAATTATTCTATACTAAAACTTAAAAACTATGTTATCTAAATCACAAGCAAGAACATTTTTTTTGGGTGGAACCGTGGTTACATTTTTAGTCTTTATTGCACTAACGGTGTATTCATTCCGGCCCGAAAATGATCAAACAAACCATGATCGCATTGATGCATCAGTGGTTAGAGGTAAAGAGATTTGGGAATCTAACAATTGCATGGGCTGCCACACCATTATGGGCGAAGGCGGTTATTATGCACCCGAACTTACCAAAGTAATTGAGCGCAGAGGCGAGGCTTATGTAAAAGCAGTACTTCAATCTCCAATTCCTTGGAGTCCGCGAGGCCGAAAAATGGTAAAATATGCCATGAATGATGCGGATGCCAAAGCAATGATAGACTATTTAAAATGGATTGGAGAAATAGACTTAAATGGTTTTGACAGGGTAGTATCTCCATTATCAAAAGACGAAAAAAAATAACCTACTAACAACATTATTATGAAATACAAATCACAAAAAGTAGCCTATTGGTTTTTTGCCTTATGTATGCTTTTATTTTCGCTACAAATAATCTATGGTTTTATTATGGGTTTTGCCCGTATTGGCATGGATGGTTTACATGAATACATTCCTTTTAATACAGCTCGTGCAGTACATACAAATTTATTAGTAGTTTGGCTACTCACCGGTTTTATGGGCGCGGCTTATTACATCATACCCGAAGAAGCTAAACGAGAACTTACCAGTGTAAAATTAGCTTATGTGCAACTTATTAGTTTAGCTTTAGTTGGTGTTATTGCCATAGTTGGTTTTCACTTTAACCATTGGGAAGGTCGTAAGTTTTTAGAAATTCCTAGGGAGTTAGATTACTTAGTAGTAGTTAATGTGCTGCTATTTTTAGGCATTATATTAAGTACTTTATACAAGGCCAAACAGCGCACCACAACAGCATTGGTATTAACCATGGGTTTATTGTTTGCTGCACTTTTATACTTACCCGGTATGATTTGGTTTGATAGCCAAGTAACAGATTCTTTTTTCCGCTGGTGGGTTGTTCATTTGTGGGTTGAAGGTGTTTGGGAACTTATTATGGGTGGTATTTTATCATTCTTATTAATAAAACTAACTGGTGTAGATAGAGAGGTAATTGAAAAGTGGCTTTATGTAATTGTTGGCCTAACTTTTATTTCTGGACTTCTAGGTACTGGTCACCATTACTATTATATCGGTGTAAATAAAATCTGGTTAATAGTAGGTGGAGTTTTCTCAGCACTTGAACCATTGGCATTTTTAGCTATGGCATTATTTGCAGTGTACATGTATCGCAAGGGCGAAAAATCACATCCAAATAAAATTGCATTATTCTGGACTATTGGTGCTTCTATAGTTTCATTTATTGGTGCAGGTTTGTTAGGCTTTGCGCATACCTTACCTCAAACCAATATTTACACACATGGTACTTTAGTAACTGCCATGCACGGACACTATGCGTTTTGGGGTGCTTATGCTATGATTGTTTTAGCGATTATTAGTTACGCATTACCTAACATGACTGGCAGAAAAAGATACGATAGCTATCTAGGCCATTTAGCATTTTGGCTTTCAAACATTGGCATTTTAGGAATGACAGTGGCATTTGGTGTTGCAGGTGTGGTGCAAGTTTATTTAGAGCGCATACAAAAACAAGAGTTTATGGAAGTGCAAAAAGAAACACAAATTCACTTTGTAGTGCTGTTATTATCAGCCACAGTTTTTGCAATTGGTATTACATGTTATATAATTGAATTTATAAAATATGGCACACCAACAGACGAGGCTTTAATTACTGAAGAAGAACAATCGTTATAGTTTTATACAACTGAAATCTAGGTTTATTTACACAAAGTAAGTAAGCTTAGATTTCAGTTATTTTATAATCTAATTATGGAATCAGCAGCAGCAAACAGGCCTATTTATTATAAAGTTATTCATTCAGAATTAACTGTATTTAACCACGCAAGTAAATTAAAATTACCGCTATTATTAAAAGGTCCAACAGGTACTGGCAAATCCAGGTTTGTGGAGTACATGGCCCAATTTAATAACCAAAATTTAATTACAGTGAGTTGTCATGAAGAAACATCAGCAACAGATTTAATAGGCCGCTTTATTATTAAAGGAGCCGAAACAGTTTGGATTGATGGACCACTTACTTTGGCTGTAAAAAACGGAGATATTTTATACCTTGATGAGATTGCAGAAGCTAGGCCAGATGTGGTGGTAGCTATTCACTCATTAACCGATCACAGACGATCTATTTTTATTGATAAGCTTGGTATTACGGTTCATGCACATCCAAATTTTCAGCTTATTGCATCTTATAATCCTGGATATCAAAAAGGATTTAAGGAGCTTAAGCCATCAACCAGACAGCGTTTTGTTGCCCTTACATTTAATTACCCAAGCGAAAGATTAGAATCAGAGATTTTAGTTAACGAAACAAATTGCACCAAAGAAGTTGCTGATAAATTAGTAAACATTGGAAGTAAAATAAGAAACTTAACAGAACTTGGTTTGGCCGAAACGGTTTCTACTAGGTTACTTGTGGATGCTGCTAAACTTATTAATGATGGCTTAGCAAAAAGACTTGCTGTGCATGTGGCAGTAGTTGAACCGCTAACAGATGAAAAAGATACCATTCAAGCTTTAAAAGATTTGTGTGATTTATTGATTTGACCTTAAAGTTATGGGAATAGAATTAGATGAAATTTTATTTGGAAAGGTAGCTAGATACCTCAAAAATAAAAGAAACAACGAAAAGGAAATTCTTTTGCGTATTGTTAATTTAAACGATATAAAAGCAAGAATAACCTTGGTAGCTAAAGCCCTTTGTGGTACTGGCATTGAGGTATTTGCTGCCGAAAAAGAAGGTGGTTACAAAGATGATAATTTCTTTTTACCCATAAGTGTTTCTTTATTCCCAGATAAGGATGATAATTTGAAATTTTATTTTTTTAGGGTTGCCTATTTAAGCTGTCAAAAAAAGTTAAACCTAAATTGGAATGAAGGTGATACGATAGAAGAACACTCATCAAAAAAAGCATTAGAAACCGCACCAAAAGTGTTGGGCGAAATGTTAGATCAGTTTCCTAATTTAGTAGAATGGTTTGAATGTGCTATTGATAAATTAAAGCCCGCAAACCCCAAACAAATAGACAATACTTTTTGGTTTTATGGTAAATGGATGACCAATTCTAGTGAGCAAAAAAAACTAGCTGAATTAAAAGAAATAGAACGTAAAACTGGACAAAAAACCAACAACATAAAAACTACCCTTCAAGCAAAAGCAGTTGAAGAAATTGAGTCGCTTACTATAGATAAAAAACAGCAAGAAGATTATGTGTTACTGCATAATTTTGAGAAGATAGAAACTGCCGAAGAATTTAACGGAAACTGGAGAGATTTTGATGGAAAGGATGATTTAAAAGATCATCAAGATGCTTTAGAAGAAATTAAAATGAAGTATACCGTTAGGGTTGATGATACAGTGCATGCTGTTTATCAAACCGACTTTATTGAAAATACAACCATTGCAGAGAGTGCCGAAATAGATGACAAAGGTTTTCATTTAAAGTATGATGAGTGGGACGAAAAGAAGCGGAAATATTTACCCAACTACTGCAAAGTTTACCCCAAAACGCAAATCAAACCGCACCCCACTTATTACCAAAATACCATAACCAAATACAAAAGCACCTTAGTTAGCTTACGCAAAATGTTAACCAGCGTTAACAATAAAATGCAAACCCAAAGAAGGCAATTACAAGGCGAAGAATTTGACTTAGATGCAATTACAGACTTATACACAGAAGTACACGCAAAACGTACACCTGATGAAAGGGTTTATTTATCAAAACGAAAAAAGGATAAAGACATTGCCATACTTTTATTGTTGGATAATAGCTTATCGAGCGATGCTTATGCTGCCGGAAATAGAGTAATGGATGTAGAGAAAGAAGTATCAATTTTATTTGGTGAGATTTTGCATGAGTTTGATATTAAGTTTTCTATAGATGGATTTTATTCAAAATCGAGAAACTTTACTACCTACACTACTTATAAAGATTTTGATGACGACTGGAAAGTTTCTAGAAACAGAATTGGTATGGCCGAACCCAATGGATATACCCGAATTGGACCTGCTTTGCGCCATGCTGGTGCTAGATTAGATAAGCAAGAAGCCAAAAACAAATGGATTATTTTATTATCGGATGGTAAACCAAACGACTTTGATAAGTATGAGGGCAAACACGGTTTATCGGATATAAAACAGGCTTTGCGAGAATTAAACGAACGCAAAATAAACTCGTATGCATTGGCTATTGAGGCGCAAGCAAAATATTATTTACCCTATATGTTTGGCCAAAACCATTATCAAATACTCACCTCTCCTACCGAGTTAATTCAATCGTTGATGAAACTTTATGAACGCATACGGTATCAATAAAAAGTATTAAAAAGCATGGAAACAAACCATCAATCAAAATCTATTTTTTACCCACCAGGCGGAATATTAATTTGGATAATTATTTACCTGGAGCTAATTACGTTTGGTGCGGGATTAATTGCATTTGTATACACTGGTAAAAACGAACTTGTTGTGTTTACAGAAAGTGCCACACACCTAAATAAAACCATTGCCACCATCAACACCTTATTGTTGCTTGCCAGCGGATTTTACACGGCTAAAGGTGTGTTATCATTTAAAAATCAAGAAATAACATCAACCCTAAAATCTATTAATTGGGCCATGGTATTTGGTAGTGGATTTATTGTACTAAAATGTGTTGAATACTATGGTAAAATGCAGCTTGGGTATAACATGGGTTACAATACCTTTTTTATGTTTTACTGGCTGCTTACTGGCTTTCATTTTATACATGTTTTGGTTGGTTTGGTGATATTGTTTTTTACTAAACGTGCTATTATTAAACAACAAAACCAATATTCATTGGAGGATTTTGAAGCCGGTGCTTCGTTTTGGCACATGTGCGATTTAATATGGCTAATGGTATTTCCTGTTTTATACTTATTGTTTTAAACCATGCAAAACAAATTAAATATAACCTTTATAACACTGGTGGTTTTAACAATTACCACTGCATTATTAAGCAATAATCATAAAGTAGCATTTGGATTTATTATTACCATTGCTTTGGTAAAATTTTGGATGGTAGCTTTTAACTTTATGGAACTTAAAATAGCTCATGTATTTTGGAAATCGCTAATAGTAATTTGGGGAGTTGTGATGGGACTTATTATAATTGTACTAACTTAATTATTAAACACTAAAGCAATTTTGAAAAGATTAAAGGCTGGGTGTTTTATACTATATATATTACAAAATACTGCTAAATAATATTAGCAATATTTTGTAATAAAACCTTTAGTGTTAATGTTTTAATTATATCTTAACAGTTAATCCAAACTTGCCACCAGCGAAAGCGTTTCCGCCACCTAGTTCAAGGTTTACACCTACTCTTTCGTTAAAGTAATACCTGCCACCTAATTGTGCGCCTAATCCTAAACCAGAATTATGACTACCGCCATATGTTTTAGGTGATGACCAAACATAAAATCCAATATTTAATCCTGCATAAAAATCCCAATTACGAGGAATTTGTAAAAGGCTATTAAAATGATAATTACCATTAAAAGAAAACCCAATTACATCATGGTGATACCTTGCAAACTTCCAATCTTCGTTATAAGAACGGTAAGAAATTTCGCCACCAAGGGTAACATCTTTGTGCACACTATGGTCTAAGCCAATATAAAGTGGAATGCCCCAACCTGATAATCCAACACCAAAATTTAATTGGTTTGCACCTTTGGGTAAAGGGCTTTGCCCAAATACGTTGCTAATAGCTAACGCAAAAATTGAAGCTGTTAAAAAAATAATCCTTTTCATAATATGTATGTTTTAGTCTATAATAATTTTAAAGTTATAAGCAGTATTGCTTTTACTAATTATCACCAACCTGGAGAAAGATAGGTGAATAATACATGCGTACATGATATTATGTTAGTTAATCTTTAATTTACAATAAACATACCAATATAGCCGCTAATTGCATTATAGGTTAGCTTTACTCTATTACATAATCGAAAGTGTACCGGATACTAACAAAAATGGCAAACATCATATCTTCAGTTTGCCTGTAGCGGTTTTAGAGTTTTGATAATTCTAATCGTAAACGTTTTTCCAAAAAAATTTTAATTGCTACATTTTTTGGTGATAGTATTTTAATCATTGTTGTCCGATAAAAGTACAAAATGCAACTTGGATTATAAAATGCACTT
>JAUCCO010000020.1:0-35725 GCA_034676125.1 Bacteroidia bacterium | reverse complement strand
TACTGCTAATAATCAAAATCCTTCAAGAGTTTTTTCAGCTAGCGGACTAGTAAATGTTAGGCTAAATTTAGTTAGCGATAGTGGTTGTAGTAATTTTATTGTTAAACCAATTACCATTAACCCAACTATTAATCCATTATCAAACACATTATATACCAATCCTTCCATTTTGTGTAGTGGCACTATTCCATCTATAATAAATGGTAGCACCCCAAATGGAGGTGCAAACGGACAGTATACCTACACTTGGCTAAGTAGCAACAATGGCACTTTATGGAGTACTGTTTTAAATGAAACAAGTCAAAATTTAACCATAAATACAGTACTTACCCAAACAACTTTTTATAAACGAATTGTAAAATCTGGTGGTTGCGAACAAGTTTCGGATAGTATACGAATTTTAATTGTGCCTCCAATTTTAAATAACACCATTTCGGGTGCTACAACAATCTGTGAAGAATTTAAACCCGATACGTTAAGAGGTGCTGTTCCAGCAGGGGCGGCAATACCTACCTTTTTAAACTATATGTGGCAAGATAGTGTTGCGGGTGGTAATTGGCAGAATTTACCAGGGGCAGTTGCAATAGGTAAAGATTTTTCCCCTCCATTCTTAACTAAAACTACTTCGTACAGAAGAATTGTAACATCATCAATTTGCAGTGCTATAAGTAATATTGTTACCATTATTGTAAACCCTAAACCAACAGTTAGTTTTAATGCAAACAATGTTTGTGCAAAAGGCCAAGTAAATTTTGTATCTACCTCTTCAATTAGCAATGGCTCAATAAGTAATTATCAGTGGTTTTATGGTGATGGAACAGGCAGTGGAAATTCGTTAACTTTATCTATTTCTAAACAATATAATACCGCTGGTTCATATATTACTTCACTTATAGCAACATCAAATAATGGATGTATAGATTCAACTAATAAGACTATACAAGTATATCCAAATCCAGTTGCTTTGTATACCGTTAACAATGTTTGTCTAGGTGTACAAAGTGCTTTCATATCAAGTTCGAGTGTTGCAGCAGGAAGTAATATTAATGAACACAAATGGTTTTTTGGAGATAGTTCAAGTGCGATTATAGCATCAAATACTGTTAATAAAAATTATATTTTGCCTGGTGCTTACAACACCAAACTGGTTGTTTCAACAAACAATGGTTGTAAGGATTCATTGTCGATTAACACAATTGTAAATCCAAAACCGTTAGCACAATTTACATTTGATACAGTTTGTTTGGGACAAGGCACACAGTTTACTAATCAATCAACATTATCAAATGGAAGCATAACAAACCAGGTTTGGAGTTTTGGTGATGCAAGCACATCAACCCAAATAAACCCAAGCAAGCAGTATGCAACATTTGGTTCGTTTAGTGTGCAATTAAAATCAGTAAGTGATAGTTCTTGTGCCGATTCTATATCAAAAAGCGTATTGGTTTACAATGTAATTACGGGCAATAATGTTAGTCAAGGATCAGCTATTTGCCAAGGAACAACGCCATCAGGTTTGGTAGGAAGCACACCCGTTGGAGGCAATGGAATATATACTTACCAATGGCAATCGAGTACTGATAAAAATGTTTGGACTAACGAATCCACTACAAAAAATTTAATTTTTAGCAATGCAATAAGTGCAACAACTTATTACAGAAGAATAGTTTTATCGGCAAGTTGTACAAACACATCAAATATAGATTCGGTAGTTGTAACACCAGCAATTGCAAATAATATAATACAAGGTAATGCAACAATATGTGCTTTTGGCAAAGCCGATTCGGTAATTGGAAGCATACCAAGTGGAGGCACAGTGCCAACATTTATTACCTATAAGTGGCAACTAAGTTACGACTCAATAAATTGGACAACCATAGCCAGTAGCAACACACAAAACTATGTGCCTGGCTATTTAAATACCACTGTTTTTTATAGACGCATAGTAGAATCGGGTGTTTGTAGTAACCAAAGTAATGTGGTTAAAATATTGGTAAATCCAAAACCAACAGCATCGTTTACCAGTGTTAATGCTTGTTTAAATTATCCAATAAGTTTTGTATCTACAGCCACAGTTAGTAGCGGAGCAGTTACTTTTTATGATTGGAATTTTGGCGATGGCACATCAACAGGATTTATAGCAAATGCATCAACCACGAAAACATACGCAAGCTCAGGAAGCGACACTGCCAGATTGATAGTTGAAACCAACTTTGGATGTAAGGATACTGCTTATAAAGTGGTAACAACATATCCAAAACCAGCAGCAAATTATGTAGTAAATAATGTATGTTTTACTGGCACAAATAACTTTACATCAAGTTCAACCATTAGTAGCGGAACCATAAATAACCACCAATGGATTTATGGTGATGGCAATAAAACAAACACTACATTATATACAGCCAATAAAACTTATGCAGCCTCGGGTTTATACCAATCAAAACTTATTGTAACAAGTAATTATGGTTGTATAGATTCAATAGCAAAACCACTATTGGTAAATCCAAAACCGTTAGCACAATTTACATTTGATACAGTTTGTTTGGGACAAGGTACCTTAATTACAAACCAAAGCAGCATTAGTGGAGGTGCAATAGCTTTAAACAAATGGTTGTTTGCAGATAATAATAGCATCAGTAACCAAATAAACATTAATAGGGTATTTACACAAGCTGGTTCAACCAATGTAAAACTTGTTGTAACTAGTGATAGTTTGTGTGCTGACTCGATAGTAAGAAGTATTTTAGTTAGGGAGCTAATTAGTGGAAATAGCATAAATACGCCAACAAGTAATTTATGTAGTGGAAGCACATTGGGTACAATTATTGGTTCGAGCCCTATTGGTGGAAATGGTAGTTATAATTACCTATGGGAGCATAGTAACAATGGTAATTCGTGGAGTATTATAACAGGTGCAAACGGAAAAAATTTAACAATAACAGAACAACTAACCAATACCACATATTACAGACGAATTGTAACATCTGCAACATGTGCTGATGTTTCGGATAGTATCAAAATTTTAATAACACCACCTATTTTATTCAACACCATTTCTGGCGCTACAACTATGTGTGCTACCAATAGACCAGACACATTAAGAGGTACAATGCCATCGGGTGGAGAAATACCAACGTTATTAAATTACCAATGGCAAGATAGCCTTGGCGGTGGATTATGGACAAATATTGCAGGTGAAAATAGCAAGGATTATCTGCCTCCATTTATATCTTTAACTACTAGTTATAGAAGAGTGGTTAGTTCGGGCGTGTGTAATGCAATAAGTAACGTAATTACAATCATTATCAACCCAAAACCAACAGCGGTGTTTACCAATAATAATGCTTGTTTAGGGTTTGCAATTAATTTTAATTCTACCTCGAATGTTAATTCTGGAAATATAGTTTCGCATAATTGGAGTTTTGGTAATGGCAAAAGTGTTAATGCTGGAATTACAGCAACAAACATTTACGATACCGCAGGAAGTTATAGTGCACGATTAATTGTTACTACTAATTTAGGTTGTAAGGATACCACTATAAAAACAGTGGTGGTACATGCTAAACCTGTTGCAAAATATGTAGTTAACAATGTGTGTTTTGGGCTAGCAAACTCTTTCACATCATTATCCACCATTGCCAATACAAGTTCGATAGTTGAATACAAATGGATTTTTGGAGACGGAACTGAACAATTAAATATTAATACCACTACTAGTAAGGTATATGGTTTAGCTAAAAGTTACAATACTCTATTAATTACAACAACTAATAATGGATGTAAAGATACAAGTGCGTTAACATTGTCAGTGCATCCAATTCCAACTGCAAACTTTACACATAATACAGTTTGTTTAAATCAAACTACGCAGTTCAATACATCTTCAAATATTAGTAAAGGGTCAATAGCCAATTATTTTTGGAACTTTGATGACAATACAACAAGTAGCTTATCAAACCCTAACAAAGTATATAGTAGCGCTGGTATTTATAACACCATGCATGTTGCAATATCAGATAGTAATTGTAGAGATACCATAATAAAATCTGTTACCATTTGGCCATTAATATCTGGTAATACCATTAGTGCAAGTCAAATAATTTGTCAAGGCAGTGTACCTGCAAACTTACAAGCAGCTACTGTTTTATTGGGTGGTATTAGCACCTATACTTATGTATGGCAAAGTAGCGGAGATAGCTTGACATGGCAAAATATTCCGGGTGGCACAAATGCAAATTTAATCTTTACTAACCCAGGCTTAACAACTACAACTTATTTTAGAAGAATAGTTAATTCTGGTCCTTGCAGCGATATGTCTGTACCTATTAAAATTACTGTGATTCCATTAATTACGGCTAATATTATTATAGGTACAGAAGTGGTTTGTTACGGCCAATTACCAATGGTTAAATCAGGAGGTGCGGCACTTGGCGGTAACGGGTTTTATACTTATGTATGGCAAAGTAGTGCAGATTCTATTATATGGACAAACATAAATAGTAGCAATGACACCGCATATGCACCACCTGCAATATTTGGCACAACATACTTGAGAAGAGTAGTTAACTCAGGCCCATGCGCATCTTATAGTAATGTTATTAAAATAATCGTATTGCCACTTGTTGGTGGTAATGTGATTGGCTCAAACCAAACAGTGTGTTTAGGCCAATCAGCATCTGCTATTATTGGAACAGATACTTTGTATGGGGGCAATAATGTGTATCAATATCAATGGCAAAAATCGTTGGACGGAACTACATGGGCTGATATATTTGGGGCAAATGCATTTAATTATTCGCCTGGTGTATTAACTAACGCAAGTAACTATTACAGACGAAAAATAACCTCTGGCCCCTGTGCCGGTATTCAGCATTCGTTAAGCAATGTGGTGCAAATAATTGTGTTACCTGTAATTGCAAATAATAGCTTAAGTGCTGGGCAAACTATTTGCTATGGACAGCAGCCTATGCAAATTAGCGCATCAACCCCAACTGGCGGAAATGGAACTTATAATTACCAATGGCAAAGCAGTACCGATAGCATTACTTGGAGCACATTGGTAGGGCAAAACCTACAACATCTTTTACCAAACACATTGTTTCAAACTACTTGGTTTAAAAGAGTGGTAAACTCTAATACTTGTAACAATGTTAGTTTAGCGGTTAAGGTTATTGTTTTACCTAAAATTGCCAACAACCAAATAAGCGGTAATCAAACTATTTGCTATGCTCATCAACCTAGTGCTTTAATAGGCTTAACCGCTACTGGTGGGCAAACAGGTATATACCAATATGTATGGCAAGACTCTACTGCCACCAAAGGTTGGACAACTATTATAGGAGCAAATGATACCAATTATACACCACCTACAACTTATGTTAATACCTATTTCCGCAGGTTAGTTTATTCTGGTCCTTGCATTGGTGGTCAGTCGTCAATAAGTGATATCGTTTCGGTTATTGTTAATCCATTAATTTCAAATAATGTTGTTTCACAAAATCAAACCATTTGCGAACTAAGTGTACCTTTAATAATTAATGGAATTGTGCCAAGTGGTGGTAATGGCATTTATAATTACCAATGGCAAATTAGTGCCGACTCCGTTAATTGGACAAATATTACTACAAATGCTTCTAGCATAAATTATCAACCACTAGCATTATTAACAACTACCTATTTTAGACGAGTTGTAAATTCAGGTCCATGTACCAATAATAGTAACATTATAAAAATCACTGTTCAGCCACAGTTAAGCAACAATATCGTTTCATCAAACCAAACCATTTGCGTGGGCCAGCTTGCTGATACATTAAGAGGCACATTACCTATTGGAGGAATAGGGAGCAATTATACATACCAATGGCAAATGAGCCCAGATAGTGTAAGTTGGGGTAATATCACATTGGCTAATAAACAGAATTACTCAGTAGGTGTAGTAAATGCAACTACATATTTTAAGCGTTTGTCAACATCAGGAGTTTGTGTTCAAGCAAGTAATCAAATTAAAATTACTGCATCACCTTTACCTGTTGTTAATTTTGTATTTAGTAATACATGTTTCCCAGATACGGTTCATTTTACACAACAGTCATCAATTAGCGTTGGCAACATAGTAAGTTATTTATGGAGTTTTGGTGATGGCGCTTCGGCTCAAGGAGCAAGTACTATTAGGTTATACAACACTGCAGCAAATTATAATGTAAAACTAAGGGCTATTAGCAGCTTTGGTTGTATTGATTCGGTAACAAAAAATACAATTGTTTATCCAAAACCAAGTGCAAATTTCGAAGTTAAAAATGTTTGTTATCCAGCTTCAACTAATTTTATAGATAGCTCTACAATAGCGTCAGGAAATATTACAAACTGGAACTGGAATTTTGGTGATGGAACAACATCACTACTAAAAAATCCTATAAAAGTATACGCTGCTGCTGGTAGTTATTTTGTAACATTAATTGTGCAAAGTAATAATGGTTGTAAGGATACAATAGTTAAAGAAGTAAAAGTATATCCAACTCCTAAGGCTAATTTTGTTGCCAATACACCGTGCTTTCCTTCGCCAGTTAATTTTATCGATTCAACTACTGTTTCAACGGGTGTAGTTACTTATAGAAAATGGAGTTTTGGCAATGGAGATACGTCATCATTAACAAATCCAGTTGTATCATATCAAATTGCCGGAAATTATCAAACCAAACTAATTGTAGGAAGCAATAATGGTTGTGTTGATTCTATAATAAAATCAGTAAATGTAAATGCGTTACCAACCGTAAATTTTTATTTGGATACACTTGGTTGTAAAGGAACATCAATGCTAATTAGCAATAACACTAATGGTGCAATAAACTACATGTGGAAGTTAAGCAATGGCCAAACTTCAACCCAAGTAAACCCTGCTGTTACATTTAATGATACTGGAATATATCAGGTTAAGCTTATTGCCTATACAAGTAATAATTGTAAAGATTCATTAACCAAATCAATAGAAATTACAAAGCCTCCAGTTTCAAATTTTGCTATGTTGCCAAATTCTGGTTGTGGTCCATTATTGGTTCGTTTTACCAATACTTCTAAATCTAATTACAGCAATTTTGTTTGGAATGATGGATTAGGAAATCAAATTGATGGTGCCTCATTATCCGATAGAACGTACTTGCAAAGTAAAACCATTGACAGTTTATATTTTGTAAAACTAACTACTACAAACCTGTGTGGAAGTAACATAAAAGAAGATACTATTAGGGTGTTTCCTGTGCCAATTTCAAACTTTATAATGAACATAGATAGTGGCTGTTCGCCTTTAACGGTTACATTCTTAAACAAGTCTACTGGTTATCCAAGGTTTTTCAATTGGAATATGGGTAATGGTACTTTTTATAATACCCAAAACCCAGTTAGTCAAACCTATTTAGCGTATAACAACGACACCACGTATTATGTAAAACTAATTACCATAAACCAATGTGGGTTTGATACCATAGTTAAACAAATTAAGGTAAGAAAAAACAACGTTAAATCGTTTTTTACGGCTAGTAAGTTTAGCGGTTGCGCGCCACTAACGGTTCAGTTTTTTAACCAATCAGAAAACAACCTATTTGTTAGCTGGACTTTTGATGATGGCAATGGCTCGTCTGCTATTAATCCCATTCATACTTTTACACAAAGTGGTTTGTATAAGGTTAAACAATATGTAAGCAATGGCTGTGGGTACGATACTAGTTTATTAACTATAACAGTATTACCAGCACCTATTGTAAGTTTTAAAACGGTGCTAGATACGTTATGTAGTGGTAAACAAATTGGGTTTAAAAATACCACACAAAATGCAGGTGCTTTAACATGGTATTTTGGCACAGGCGATAGCAGTAATTTAACCAATCCTAAATACACTTATAACAGTGAAGGAAAATACGCTGTTACACTTAAGGCTGTTTCAAGTATTAGCGGATGCACAAATCTATACACAGATACTATTATTATCAATAAAAATCCATTTGCTGATTTTAATTTTAGCGACATAGATATTTGTTTAAACGAAACCGTAACCTTAAATAACAATACACAGTTTGGCGATTATTATTTATGGCGTTTGGGTGATGGAAGAGTGGTTAGTACATCAACATCAAATATTAATTATAACCTGCCAGGGTTTTATAAAGTAACTTTAATTGCAGGCACTGTAAATGGTTGTGTTGATTCTATTTCAAAAAACATTAGGGTGTTTGATGTGCCAAGATTAAAGTTTGATTTTTCTCCTAAGCAAGCTTGTGACAAACCAACATTGGTAAACTTTACAAATCAAACCACTGGCGCTACAGATTACTTATGGAGTTTTCATGATGGTACAACATCAAACATAAATAACCCAACCTTTAATTATAATGGTATTGGCGCTTATCCAATAAAGTTAACTGCAAAAAACCAATATGGTTGTATTGATTCTTTAACTGATGAATTTACTATTTATCCGCAACCAGTGGCAAGCTTTACCACACCAAATATTGAAGGGTGTGTGCCATTAAATGTGGCTTTTCAAAATAATAGTACAAACGCTTTAAGTCAGGTTTGGAGCTTTAGTAATAAAGTTGTTTCTGATAATCAAAACCCAGCCGTTATTATAAATGATTCGGGTATGTATGATGTAAAACTTGTAGTACAAGGTGTAGGCGGTTGTAGTGATAGTTTAACAAGAAAGGGCTACATAACAGCTCATCCAAAACCTATTGCTAAGTTTAGTTTTCTTCTGCAAACTAGTCCTGCAATTGATGGTACCGTTACATTTTTTAACCAATCAAAAGGAATTGATTTAGCAAGTAGTTGGCGATTTAATATTGGAAGTTCAAGCACCGAAACCAATCCTACTTACATATTTCCATACGCTGGCAATTTTAAAGTTGAGTTAGAAGTAAAATCAAAGTTTAATTGTACAGATTATACAGATACCATAATTGACTTTCCGTTTTTTGGTGGGTTATATGTGCCAAATGCATTTAGTCCTGATGATGGATCGAATGATTTAGTAAGACAGTTTTTACCTGCGGGAACGGGCATTGGCGAATATAGGTTAGAGATTTATAATACTTGGGGCGAGTTGGTTTGGTATACCGAAGAGTTAAGAGATTCTAAACCTTCGCAAGGATGGATTGGATATAATCTAAATGGAAAAATGATGCCTCAAGGTGTTTATGTTTGGAAAATTACTGCTAAGTACATTAATGGTATGCCTTGGGAAGGTATGAAAACAAAAACGGGTACTAAAACTACAATTGGTGATGTAATATTAATAAGATAAACATGAAAAAATTATTACTACTTACGTATTTAATATTACCACTGCTAACCCTATCACAAGAGTTAATAAATAGCCAGTTTTATGTAAACAGGGTTAATACTAATCCCGCCTTTACTGGCGAGTCAAGCGGTTCGCGTATCAATTTAAACTCCCGTATGCAATGGCGCAATGTGCCCAGCGACCCCAATAAAGTATTTGGAAATTTTTCGGTTGTTAATGCCTCTTTTGATATGCCTTTATGTAAGTTTGGCCAAAACTCTGGTATAGGTGGTCGTGTATCACAAGAAAATCATGGTCAGGCTGGTTTGCAAACTACTGCTGGTTATGGTGCATACTCCTATAGCATAAAATTTTCAGAAAGAAGAAGTCGAAGTAAATTACAGAATATTGTTTCAAGTATTCGATTTGGACTAGAAGTTGGATTTTTACAACGTTCTGTTAATGATGGTAACTTAATTTATTCTGATCAGATAGATCCAATTCGTGGAGTTGTTGCTGCAAGTGCAAATAGTAGCCTTCCCTTGGTAAGTAAATTAAGCTTTAATAGCAGTGTTGGTGGAATAATTTCATGGAACCTGAACAAGTATAAAACATCCGCCTTTAAGCAATTGTTTACAGGATATGCAATTCATAACCTAAATAGTCCAAGTGTAAATTTAATTTCAAGTAATTCTGATGAACGCATAGCCATGAAACATACTTTTCATGCAACGGCCATGTTCGATAATAAATGGCCAGTAGCGTTATTGGCCCATCTAAGATATATGCAATTGCAGGGCACAAAAACCAATGTGCTTGATATTTTTGTAAACGGTGTAAAGACCTCAAAAAACCGAAGTGGAGTTTATCCAACTTTAGGTGGAGGTTTAAGAATGGCTTCATCGGCAATTACACAAAACACTCACTCAATACTTACTGCTTTTGGTATTAATTGGGGTAGTGGAAATCAGCTTTTGTTAAGTGGTGATATGAATGTAGGTGGATTCTCTAATGCATCAGCAAGCACTTGGGAGTTATCGTTAATTTTTAATTTTGACAATGCCTGCAGGAGTTCATCAAGCCGCAGCAGAAAAGGTGGTTTGTTAATGGGCTGCCCAGAGTTTTAATCAATTAAATACCCATCCCCAATATTTTTTTGTTGAAAAGATATTTCATCTCCAATAGTACAATTGAATTTTAGCGAAATCAAAAATCAGCAATGCCATAATATTCAATTGTTACAAACTTGGTTTTTTAGTTGTTGTTGCAAATAATTATTTTATATAAAGTTAAAAGGGGTGTTGGTAAAAGGATAATCATAAAGTAGGCTTTACCTAGATGTTTTTAGTAGTTTTGCCCCACATTTATAAATAATAATATGAAAAAATTAATTTTCAAGGTAGCCTTATTTAGTGCGCTACCATTTGTAATTTCATTGCAATCATGCAAAAAAGACGAAGAAACAGCAAACAAAGCAACCGTATCTATGGGTTCAGCTGTAATTAAAGGAAGAGTAACTGCTGATTTAACGCTAGGTAATGGAGAAAAAGAAGGTGTTGCTGGTATTAAAGTTACAGGCAGAATTTCTACTGCTGATTTAGTAACCAATGTAAGTGGTGGTGTAACTTATGCTACACGTACTTACGAAGCAATTACTGACAATGATGGTAATTACACATTAACTGTTGATGCAAACACAAAAACGGTAAGTGTTACTTACGATGTTCCAATGGTATTTAATGCAATCCAAACTGTTGAAAACGGTACAACCCGTAACACTACATTTACACGTAACAACACATACCCATATTCTGCTATTATCAACATTAGCCGTGGCCAAACTTATACTCAAAATGTAGAGTATGATTATGGTACTTTTAACAATACTGCTAAAGTTACTTTAATGGGTGAGGTTATGTTTAGAAACGACCGCTGTACATCAAACAATCCAGATTCACAAATTAATGTTGTTCCTGCAAATACTAAAGTACTTGCTACTTGGATGGATGACAACAGCAATGCACGTGAAGCTTATCTTGATGTAGTTAATGGTAAATTTACTTTTGTTGTAGAAACTGCAAATATGAACAAAGCAATTACAGTTCGTGGTGTTAAATTTGTTTCTACTTACAAATCAAAAAACCCAAGTGATTCATGTATTACCGAAGTAAATCACGAATACACTTTTGGCGCAACTCCTGTATCAATTAACAAAAACGAAACAGAAACTCGCAAATACACATTTAACTAATTAACCACTTAATAAATAACGATATGAAAAAATTTATTTTAAGTGCTTTGGTTATTGCTGGTTCTATGGGTATGGCAACTGCTCAAAATGCAGCTGGATTTACCTCTAAAAACGGGCATGTAGTATTACCTCAAGAAGGCGATTGGAGCTTTGGTATCTCAGCTTCGCCATTATTGCAATATGCTGGTAACTTATTTAGCGGTGCCACAGCTACTAATGGTGCACCCGCTGTTGCTAATGCTAATGGTCCATTTATTCAACAACTTGGCGCTAACATTGGTGGTGTAGCTTTTATGGGTAAATACATGAAAACTGCTACTATGGCTTATAAAGTTAGATTTCAAGCTAACGTTTATAGCAATACTTACAACAATTATGTAGCAAAAAGTAGTGCTACTCCTAATCCATTATTGCCAGAGTTTGCCGAAGACCAACAAGTGGTAAATACAGCTGCCTTTTTAATAGGTGGTGGTATTGAAAAACGTAGAGGTTCTTCATCTCGCTTACAAGGTATTTATGGTGGCGAAGTATTATTAGGTTATGCTACCAATGCTGAAAGTATGACTTATGGTAATGCTATTGATGCGAACTTTAATGCGCCTGCTTCTACTATTTTTAATACTGGTGGTGGTATTGGTGGTTCTGGTAACCTAAATGCTAGAGTTATTGAGCGCGAGTTAGGCAGCACTTTCTTTGGGGGTGTTCGTGGTTATGTTGGGGTTGAGTATTTTATCGCTCCAAAAATATCTTTAGGTGCCGAAATTGGTTACACTTTAGGTGTTCAACTTAACGGAAACCAAAGAACTGTTTCTGAAACCTTTGATGCTGGTGCAGTAAAAGCTGTTAATGTTGAGTCTAAAACTTTCCGTAACCAAGGTGTTACGGGTTTTGGTATGGGCTTAGACAATGCAAATGCAGGTGTAAACATTAACTTTTACTTCTAGTATTTAATCAATACAATTTTTTATAAAGCCGCTTTACTTTATGTAATGCGGCTTTTTTTATTGCCCTTTAAGTATACAAATGGTTAATTTGTTTAGATTTGATGCTGTGCAAAGGCGGTTTTTACATCTTAAAATAATTGCAGTATTGTTGGTGGTTTTTATTTCCAACAGCAATTTAAGCGCGCAAAATGTGGTGGTTAATTATATCCAAAAATACCAGCATATTGCCAAACCAATAAGCGATTCTTTTGGTGTGCCAATTGATTTAATTCTTGCCATTGCAATTGTAGAAAGTGCCGCTGGAACTAGCAGAAATTCAATTGTTTTAAATAATCATTTTGGGTTAAAGGCAGGTAATAAGTTGCGTACTGTAAAAGGCATAAAAACAAGGTTTCGCGATTACGAAAATGATAGCTTAAGTTACATAGATTTTTGTACGTATCTCTCAAAACGAAAATTTTATGCCCCATTAAAGGGCAATTTTGATTATAATGCGTGGCTAAATGCCATGATAAAAAGTGGCTACAGCGCAAAGCCAATACCTTGGAAAACAAAAGTAACTTCGCATATTAAAAAATATAATCTAACAGCGTTAAACGGCATAAATGCAACACCAAAACAACCATAACAAACCATTTTTAATTATTGGTTTTACGTGCATTGTTTTACTTTTAATTAGCGTAATAATTCCTAAGCAGTTTTGGAAAAAATACCAACTAAATACCGTAAATATTTTTGCTGATTTAGAAACTCATAAAGTTGAAAAACGTGTTTCTACTTATGTGCCTCAAAAAAAATCAACCCCACAAAAGGATTTAGTTAAAGATACCATTGTTGCGAATAAAGAAGTAGCTAAATTAATTAGAAATGATGTAGGCATTGAAAGGCCAGATGAAGCTTCAGAACAAGATGGAATGGCTACTTTTTTACTGGCATTAAACAATCAAGCCAAAGATAAAAATCGTAAAGTACGCATTGGTTATTTTGGAGATAGCATGATTGAAGGCGATTTAATAACCCAAACCATTAGAACCATTTTGCAAAATAAATTTGGCGGAAATGGCGTTGGGTTTATTCCTGCTACTAGTGTTGTGGCCCATTTTAGGCAAACGGTTAAAGCCATAGCAAACCAAAATTGGAGTGACATAAATTACATCAACAACAAACAAAAACTTATTATTGGTTTAAGTGGACATACCTTTTTTGCTAAGCAAGATGCCACATTAAATATTAAACCAGGCGGTGGTAAACACCTTTCTAGTTTGTATGATTTTAGTATTTTGTATGGTAATGGAAAGGTTGGTTTTAATTTTAATAATAAACCTGTTAAGGTTAGCGGAACAGGCCTTTTTAATATCGCTAAATTAAATGCAGATAGTAATGTAAATCAAGCCACTCTTAAGTTTGATTCGAGTGCTACACCGCTTTATGGATTTGCAGCCGAAAGTAAAACAGGGGTAATATTAGATAACCTTTCGTTTAGAGGAACAAGTGGAACCGAGTTATTGCGTTTAAATTCTAAAATGATGCGCCAAATAGATTCCCTTCGCCCTTACGATTTGGTGGTATTACATTATGGTCCAAACCTTTTATACAACGATAGCATAACCAACTTTAAATATTACCAATCGCAGTTAGAAAAAACTTTAAAACACTTGCGTAAAGTTTTTCCGCATACCAGTATTTTAATTATTAGCACTGCCGATAAATCTTTTAAAATAGATGGCGAATATAAAACGGGCAATGGAGTAGAAAATTTGCTGAAGGCACAGCAAGCTGCAGCACAAAAATATAAATGCGCATTTTTTAATTTATACGAAGCCATGGGTGGTTACAACAGCATGAAAACTTGGGCCGAGAAAAAACCTATTTTGGCAGGTAGTGATTATACCCATTTTAACCAAAGCGGTTCAGCAAAAATTGGACGATTAATTGGCAATGCAATACTAAATCAATATGAACAAACTTATCCTACTAATTAGCAGTATTGCACTTTCTGTAATAGCATTTGCGCAACCATTATTGGTGGCTAATGATAATGTTATTTATCAACCCAAACCTATTGAAATAGGTGGCCAAAATAAGGTGTTTAAAATTGTACATATTGGCGATTCGCATATACAAGCTGATTGGTTTAGTGGTAAACTGCGTAATTTACTTCAGGCACAATATGGCGATGCTGGCACAGGTTTATTATTTCCTTATAGGCAAATAAAAACCAATGGGCCAAATACATTTAGTTCGTTGGCTGGTGTGCCGCTTACCGCATCAAAAATGGTAAAATGCAGAAGCGCGTGTAATGTTGGTATTGCTGCGTATGATGCACATGTACCTGCCGGAACTACCCTTGTTTTTAATATTAAAAAAGATACGCTTTTGCAATATGTAAGCGTGTTGTTTCAGTCAACAGATTCGAATGCTGTTAATATTGATAATGATTTAGACGGGCACAACTATACCATTCAACATGCAAACTCATTTTTTATTAGTAGTTATAAAAATCAAGTAAGCAATTCTATAAAACTTAATGCCAAAAACAACATTATCTTAAATGGAATTATAGCCAGCAATGGTAATCCTGGTGTGTTGTATTATACCATTGGTGCTAATGGTGCAACGTTTAATAACTACAGTAATTCTGATTTATTTTTTGAGCAGCTTAAAACCCTTCAACCCGATTTGGTAATTGTATCGTTAGGTACAAATGAAAGTGTAAGTGACATGCCAAATGATACTTTTAACCTGCAACTACAAAGCTTTAATACAAAGTTAAAAGCGGCCACAGGCCAAGCTGCTATTATGTATACCACACCTGCTGATAATTATTTGCGTAGGGTAGTTACTACCCGTAAAAAAGTTAAAGGGAAATGGCGCACACGTAGGATTGTTGCACACATTAATAATCCTAAAGTAGAACCCATTCGGCAATCCATAATTAACTTGTGCTATAAAGAAAACTTAATGTGTTGGGATTTGTATCAAGCAATGGGTGGTGATAGAAGCATGAGACAATGGGTAAATTCGGGTTATGCTGCAAAAGATCATATTCATTTTAGTAAAGGGGGTTACGAATTGCAAGGACAACTTTTATTTGATGCATTAAAAAAATACTTGATTATAAAATGAGCGAATTTGCAGATAAAATAATTGCTCAGTTACTTTACAATCCTGATGAGCCAATATTATTTAATACAGGTTTTTTCTTGTATTTTTTATTGGCATTTATGGGTGCATACTTATTATTACATAAGCGTGTAAAGCTACGTACCAATGTGTTTACCTTGTTTTCGTTATACTTTTTTTACAAGGCTTGTGGGTATTATGTTGGTTTGGTAATTATTGCCGCTATTGTTGATTTTGGCTTATCCAATTTAATTTATAAAACATCAAAACAAACACAAAAAAAGCTGCTGTTAACTTTTAGTATTGTTATTAATTTAGGGTTACTTTTTTACTTTAAATATACCGATTTTTTTATAGGCATAACAAACGACTTGGGCTTTACCAATATAACTCCTTTAAGCCTAATATTACCCATTGGAATTTCGTTTTATACTTTCGAAAACATTAGTTACACAGTTGATGTATATCGAGGCGAATTTAAACCTGTGCGTAGCTTTTGGAATTACTTATTTTTTCTATCGTTTTTTCCTAAGTTGGTAATGGGCCCTATTGTGCGTGCTGCCGATTTTATCCCTCAAATAAATAAACCATATATAATTTCTAACAATCAATTGGCTAAAGGAGCTTATTTAATTGCTGCTGGTTTAATTAAAAAAGTGGTAATCAGTGATTTTATTTATACCAATATGGTGCAGTATATTTTTGATGCACCAATGCGTTACACTGGGCTGGAGTGTTTGCTTGCAGTGTATGGATATGCACTTGTTATTTATTGCGATTTTAGTGGATATAGCGATATGGCTATTGGATTAGGCAAATGGCTTGGGTTTGATATTAATATTAACTTTTTATCGCCTTACCAAAGTAAAAGTATTACCGAGTTTTGGAGGCGTTGGCACATAAGCTTAAGCAGTTGGCTACGCGATTATTTATACATTCCGTTGGGTGGAAATAAACTAGGAAAACTGCGTCAATACATTAATTTATTCATCACCATGTTAATTGGTGGCCTATGGCATGGTGCTAATTTTACTTTTGTAATTTGGGGTGCATTGCATGGTGTGGCATTAGCATTAGATAAACTGCGGTTAACTTATTTTAAAAATACATTCCAGTTTATTCCTACAAAAATAAGTAAGTATTTGGGGGTAATTATTACCTTTAACTTTGTGTGTTTTGCTTGGATATTTTTTAAAGCAAGCAGTATTGATATTGCTTTTGAAATGATACATCAAATTACCAATAACTTTAGCTTAAATCTGTTGCCAAAAGTTTATGTTACTTATGCTGCTGTAATTGGTATGATGGCATTTGGATTTATACTGCACAGTTTAAATGATAATTTAGCAGATAAGCTTATTGCAAAGTTTGGCAACATTCCGTTATGGATTTATATTGTTGGGTTTACTGGCCTAATAATATTGCTGGTGCAGTTTAAAACAGCCACACCTGTATTGCCTATTTATTTGCAGTTTTAGCTTTAATAATCCATTCCATTACGGTGATAGGAATTAACAAACAACTTAGTGCATAAATGGTATCTTCAATAGGAATAGTGTGTAAACGTATTCCTAAAATTTTTGAGCTGTTATACCAAACTACTGGCTCTGGGGTGGTTGCTCCGGTAAGTATTCCGTTAATAATAAAAAACGGAATTAAATGAATGATATAGGTCAACCAAAAATACCCCATCCAACTGCTTTTAATAAACAAATAATGAATCAACAAAATTACTGATGCAATTAAGCTGTTATAAAAAGTATATGTTTTATCCGAGTTAAATAACGCAATCATAAAAGTTAATACCAAAAACAATAGAGTAATATTGTGTTTATGTTTGGCAAAAGGTTCTGTTTTAATGTATGCTTTTAAGCAAGCATAAATAAACACACTTGCATAGGGCACTACAAAAAAGAACATCCATTCTTCAATAGGTAAATCGTTTATTCTATTGCTCCAAACATAATCGTTGTTAAAGCCCCAAACGCCTTCTCTGGCAAACCATCCATCCCATAAAACAAATATTATTCCGTTTAAAAATATGCCGGCAAATAAGGGTAACCAACTTTTATAAAAGGCCACTTTTTTATCAAAACTTAAAAGAAATGGACCAGCAAACGAAGCCACCATTAACCAAGCATATAGAGTCATATTTTTTATTTATTAAAGTTGATTATTTACTGGTATTAGGGTCTTTCCAATATTTAATTGGCACTATCAACATACCAAAATTTTCGCTTTTGTGTTTGCCCAAATGTTTGTGGTGCATTTTATGTGCTCTTCTAATGGCCCGCACATATCTATTATTCCAATGGGTAAATATTTTAAAGCGTTGGTGTATAATAATATCATGCACCATAAAATAGGCTAACCCGTATAACGAAATTCCAATACCAATATACAATCTAAAATCGCCACCAGCCATTAACCCCGACATATAACAATACGCACTTGGTATGGCATAAATTAAAAAGAATGTATCGTTTTTTTCAAAAAAACCAGGCTCTACTTGGTGGTGGTCTTTATGTAAATACCACAAAAAACCATGCATCACAAATTTGTGTGAAAACCAAGCCATAAATTCCATAAAAAGGAATGTACCAATTACTATTAAAAAATTTACTAGTATCATTATTGCTTTAAACGTTTTAAGTGCAAGTTTGTTTAAATCATAAAATAATTTAAGCCGATAAAAAACAATACCTGAATGATGTAAAGACTTGCAGCTACTATATTTTTATTAGGTAGTTTTAAACGCATAAATAAAAAATTAAAGGCAAACGAAAACAAAAACCAAGCGGTAAAATTTTGTAAGGGTATAACACTGCCTTTCCAATACCAAAAGTCTAATCTGTTACACATCAATTCAATCCAATAATCAGCAAAAACCATTAAGGCTGCACCAATTAATGGCGCTATAAATTGATTTTTAAAAGCACTGATTTTTTCTGATAAAAGTCCAACAATATTCATGCTTCCATAACTAAGCATAATCCAGTTTATGCCTATAATTATTGGTACTCCAGCCAGTTTGTAACCTAAGTTAAAACCATAAAAATATTGCCCAAATATTTGGCCTGTGCGTATGCCTGCTAACTCAATTAAATAACCACACACAAACACAATAATCAAGTAAGCTATAAATTGCTTATTGGGGTTGATATGGAACCAAAGTACTAAGGCAATACTTATTAATAAATTTACAGGTGTTAGTTTAATTAAATCCGGGTTATAATAGGCAGTACCAAACAAACCTACTGCATGCAATATGATTAAAACAGCTATTGCAATGTATGTTGATTTTAACTTCATTTAATTGTTGTTATTAATTAGCTGTGCTACAATTTTTGCACTGTTTAAGCATAATGGAATACCACCGCCAGGATGCACACTTCCGCCACAAAAGTATAATCCTTTAATATCGCTGCTAAAGTTTTTATGCCTTAAAAATGCAGCATATTTATTATTGCTTGAGTTGCCGTATAACGCACCACCAAATGATGATGTTCTACTTTCTATGGTTACTGGGTCTAGCTGTTGTTCAAAAACAATATGATCCTCAATTTTAGTTTTTAATAGTCTATTAATTTTACTAATTACCTGCTTGCGTGTTTGTGCAATATAAGCATCCCAATTTTGGGTAGTTGTTGCAGGCACATTAATCATTACAAACCAATTTTCGCAACCCGCAGGTGCATCTTCATGCTTGTATTTACTGGTTATGTTAATGTAAATGGTTGGGTCGTAGTAAATACTTTTATAACTAAATATGTGTTTAAATTCGGTTTTATAATCATCACTAAACAAAACATTATGCAAATCTAATTGTGCAAATTGTTTATTTATTCCCCAATAAAATATTAATGCCGATGAAGATTTTTCTTGTGTTAAAATCTTCTCTGGTTGAGGTTCGTTTTTCAATAAACTGGTGTAAGTAGGATGAATATCTGCATTGCTAATTACCAATTCGGCTGCTTTAAATTGGTTGTTTACTGTTATGCCAGTTACTTTTTTATTTCTTTTTAATCCTTCCACTTTAATCTCTTGTACTTTGCTATTAAAGTTAAAAACTACATTTAATTCTATCGCTAACTTATATATGCTATTGGTTATTGCTATCATTCCTCCTTTAGGAAAAAATGTACCAATATTATGCTCTAAATGAGGTATCATGGTTAGCATACCAGATGCCCTAAATGGGCTGCTGCCATTGTAAGTAGCAAATCTATTAAAATATTGTACTAAACGGTCGTCTTTAAAGGCGTCTTCGTTGGCTTTGTTTATGGTTTTACCTATTTCAAATATACCCAAATTTAAAAATGCTTTAGCTGTTTTAAAGTTTAAAAAATTACCAGTTTTATGTAATGATTGTTCAATAAATAATGGAGCCACTAAGTTGTATTTTTTAGCTGCTTTATCTAAATATTTAAATACAGGTTTGGTATCAGCAAGGTTTAATTTTGTGCTAAGTTCTTTGGCAAATTTTGTTCTATCGTAGTATGCAGTAAATGTGGTTCCATCCTCATAAAAATAGTTACACGTTTTATCAAGCTGTGTGTATTCAAAATAGTCATTAGGATTTTTGCCAGCTAATGTAAATAATTCTGTTACCAAATTTGGTAAGGTAAATACTGATGGGCCCGCATCAAACCTATACCCATCTTGGGTAAATTCTGTTAGTTTTCCTCCAGCATAAGCATTACTTTCATATACAGTTACCTTGTGTCCAGCCACCGCTAATCTCACCGCACTCGCCAATCCCGCAATTCCCGACCCTATAATAATAACATCCATATTTTTATATTAACAACCTGCAAAGTAAATACTAAATAAAGGTAGTTTAAAATTTAAATACTAACTTGATTTAAAGCAGTTAAATCATTCGAAATATTTTTTTCATTTTGTTTATGAAAAATAGCCAGTTTGTTAAGTATTAACAGTAATTGTGATTTTTCCTTAGCATTTAAATTTCCGGTTACTTTTTTTGATACAGCACCCATTTTTAGGTATGCATTTAGTATAGTTTTTTTTCCCTTTTCGGTAATTTTTAATAACTTACTTCTTTTGTCTGTTGGGTTAATAATCTCTTTGGCCAAACCATTCAACACCAGTCTTCTGATAATATCAGTGCCTGTTGTTTTTCCATCTAAGTTCTGGGTAATTAGGTTTGTTTTATTTATTTTTTCGTGGGTTGATAAATTCGCTAAATAACCAAACTCATCAATGGTGTTTAAAGGCAGGTTTTCCAATACAATTTTGCTATAATGTTTTGCATACTTATTCATTATCCCCAATAAAATACCAATGGCGCTATCGGTTTCATTCACCCCTTCATTGGCATGCATATCTTTATTACCCATTTGGGTGTGCTGCTGCATGTTTACTTGGCGATATTGCTGCAACATCCAATTTACAAAGCCTTCTTCGGTTGGTTTTTGGGTTGATGTTTCATATTGCTGAAACCGTAAAACAATGTTTGATATAATTGAAGTGCTCGACACTGGATTGTTTTTTTTGTATAGAGTTAAAACAAAACTGCATCAAATAGGTTTTAGATTGTACAAATTTGTACTAAAATGACTAAATTGGTTTTTAATGTATGTTTCTTGCTGTTTTTTGCAACTCAAGGTTTTTCGCAATCATTGGGCACAATAACAGGTGCAGTAAAGGATAAAAACACGCAAGAGTTATTGGTTGGAGCTACTGTTATGTTAGAAGGTACTGGACTTGGAGCTCAAACAGATGTAAACGGAAAGTTTAAAATTGTGGCTATTCCGCCAAAATCATACAACTTAATTGTACAGTATTTGGGTTATCAAAACAAAACAGTTTTTAATGTTGTGGTAACTTCGGGTAATATTCAAACGTTTAATATCGAACTCGAGCAAGAAAATACATCTTTAAACGAAGTGGTTATTCAATCTGCAAGAACATTTGGTAAACAAAACGAAACGCCCTTATCAGTTCAAAGCTTAACTGCCGAAGAAATTAAAAGTAATCCAGGTGGTAATTTTGATATCAGCAGAGTTATTCAGGCATTGCCTGGAGTTGGCGGAAATACTGGTGGTGGCGGCTTTAGAAATGATATCGTGATACGTGGTGGTGGCCCAAGCGAAAATGTATTTTATATTGATGGAATCGAAATTCCTGTTATCAATCATTTCTCTACACAAGGTTCTAGCGGTGGTCCACAAGGTATTTTAAATGTAAGTTTTATTGAGGATGTAACATTAAGTACCAGTAGTTTTAATGCAAAAGTTGTTAATACCTTATCATCCGTTTTAAGCTTTAAACAACGTGATGGAAACAGTGAAAGATTACAAGGCAATGTGCGTTTAAGTGCATCAGAGTTTGGTTTAACATTGGATGGTCCGCTTACAAAAAATACTACTTTTTTGGCATCAGCCCGAAGAAGTTATTTAGAGTTTTTATTTATGGCTTTAGATTTACCTATCAGGCCAAATTATTGGGATTTTCAATACAAAACCACTACAAAAATTAATAACAAAACAGTGCTTACAACCCTTGGTGTTGGTGCAATTGATGTATTTAGTTTTGCTGTTCCTAAAAATGTAACTCCCGAAAATGAATATGTGTTGCGTTCAAATCCTTTTATCAACCAATGGAATTATACCATAGGTGGTGTAATAAAACGAAGAATTAACAATGGCTTTGTTAATGTTTCGCTTAGCAGAAATATGTTCGAAAACAGACTTGATAGGTTTGAAGATGCAAAAGTGAAAGATGAAAGTACGCGCACCTTAAAGCTTAAATCGCAAGAAATTGAAAACAAGTTTAGGTTTGATGTAAACAAATTTGTTGGCAAGTGGAAATACAGTTATGGCGGGATGTTGCAGTATGTAAAGTTTAGTAATGCAGGCTTTGCTGTTGCAAAAAATTTAAGTACAGGTAATAATTTCACCATTCCTTTAAATACCAATATCGATTTTTTTAAATATGGATTTTTTGGTGATGTTAACCGTAAATTTATGGCCAGTAGGTTAACCGTAAATTTTGGTATTAGGGCTGATGGAAATACCTTTTTAAACACTGGCAACGAGCTTTGGCGAACTTTATCACCACGCTTATCTAGCTCTTATGCGCTAACATCTAACTTTAATATCAATGCAAGTATTGGCCGTTATTACCGCATGCCAATTTATACTGTTTTAGGATTTAAAGATGCAGCGGGTAATTTTCAAAACAAAACAAATAGTTACATTGGTGTAGATCATTATGTAGCGGGAGTTGAGTACTTGCCAACCAAAACTACACGTATAACATTTGAAGGTTTTTACAAACAATATTTTGATTATCCAGTGTCTGTTAATGATGGTATTTCTTTGGCAAATCAAGGAACTGAATTTGGTGCAATTGGTAACGAAAAAATTACCAGCATAGGCAAAGGCAGGGCTTATGGGGTGGAGTTGTTTATTCAACAAAAATTAACCAAAAGGTTTTATACTACCTTTTCGTACACATTTTTTTACAGCCAATTTAGTGGCTTAGATAAAAAGTATGTAGCCTCTGCTTGGGATACCCGCCATTTAATTTCGGCAATTGCGGGATATAAGTTTAAAAAAGGTTGGGAAGTTGGTGTTAAACATCGTTTCGCTGGTGGTAATCCATACACACCATTTGATTTGGCAAAGTCGCAACAAAATTATTTACTTACCGGCAGTGGTACTTTAAATTACAATCAACTTAATTCAATTAGGCTTGGCGTTTTTAATCAAACAGATATAAGGGTTGATAAAAAATGGAATTTTAAGCGCATTACATTAGATGTGTTTATTGATATTCAAAATATTTTGTTGTCAAAAAATCCAGCTAACCCACAATATGTTTTCGAACGTAATGCTGATAATACAGGATGGGCAACTACTGATAACCAACCAGTGCAAACAAATGGTAGTAATGCCATACCAAAAATATTGCCTAATTATAATGATGCATTTTTACCTACCTTCGGTTTTATCGTAGAGTTTTAGTGTTAATTTTTTAAAACAGTAAACTTTTTAAGTCTTGTTGTGTTTTTATATTTTTAGTTTTTATAAATTTTTTAATGGCCATAAAATCTGCAATTGTAATTGGATCGGGAGTAGCCGGACTTAGTGCCGCAAGTTACTTAGCCCAAAAAGGGTTGAAGGTTACTTTGCTCGAAAAAAACAGCCAAATTGGTGGTCGTGCTCGTAGGTTTAATGCAAATGGGTTTATGTTTGATATGGGCCCTAGTTGGTATTGGATGCCCGATGTATTTGAAAAGTTTTATAATGATTTTGGATATACCACTTCTGATTTTTATGAATTAAAACGACTCGACCCCAGTTACCAAGTTTTTGATAAAGATGGTAATGGTGTAAACATTCCTGCAAATATGCAACAGCTCGAAGATTTGTTTGAAAAATACGAACCTGGTAGTGCATTAAAATTACGTAAATTTTTAAAAGAAGCCGAATATAAATACGAAGTTGGTATTAATGATTTAGTGTATAAACCCAGCATTAGTTTGCTTGAGTTTGCAGATATGCGTTTATTAAATGGGTTGATAAAAATGGATGTTTTTACAAGCATAAAAAAACACGTTCGTAATTTTGTAACACATCCTTTTTTGATTGAGTTATTAGAGTTTCCTATTCTATTTTTAGGGGCGTTATCTAAAAATACTCCGGCATTATACAGCTTAATGAATTATGCCGATATGAGCCTTGGTACTTGGTATCCAATGGGCGGCATGTTTAAGTTTATTGAGGCTTTTGAAACCATTGCAAAAAAGCAAGGGGTTGATGTAAAAACAGACCATGAAGTAATTCGTATCGAAACACAAAATGGTATTGCTACCAAAGTTGTTACTGCAAATCAAACTTTTGTGGCTGATGTAATTATAGGTGCTGGAGATTATCACCACATCGAACAAAAGTTATTAGATAAATCAAGCCAAACCTATACAGAAGCGTATTGGGAAAAACGTAAAATGGCACCATCATCTTTGTTGTATTACATAGGGGTAAATAAACGCATTCCGGGTTTGCAACATCATAATTTATTTTTTGATGCAGATTTTGGTTTACATGCGCATCAAATTTATACCGAACCACAATGGCCAACAGAACCATTATTTTATGTTTCAGCACCAAGTGTAACAGATAATACCGTGGCACCACAAGGCTGCGAAAACTTGTTTATGTTAATTCCGGTAGCACCTGGTTTGGTAGATGATGAGCAAGTACGCGAACAATATTTTAACCTAATTATGCAAAGATTAGAAAAGCATACCAATACACAAATTACACCGCACATTGTGTATAAAAAGTCGTATGCGTTTGCTGATTTTGTGGCCGATTATAATGCCTTTAAGGGCAATGCTTATGGTTTGGCAAATACGCTAAATCAAACTGCAATTTTAAAGCCGCGTATTAAAAGTAAAAAGATTAAAAACTTATATTTTGCTGGGCAATTAACGGTTCCTGGTCCTGGTGTGCCGCCAAGTATTATTAGCGGAAAAGTAGCAGCCAATTTAATTGCAAAAGATTTTAACCTTATCAATAAAAACTAACCTTATGAAGATATTATTCGACAATATTTCTGAAAGAACCAGTAAGATGGTTACCAATTCTTACAGCACCTCTTTTTCTTTAGGGGTAAGGTTTTTGGCCAAAAAATTTCATAATCCTATATATGCAATTTATGGCTTTGTGCGTTTTGCCGATGAGATTGTAGATACATTCCATGAGTTTGATAAAAAAGTTTTATTAGATGATTTTAAAACGGATACCTATAAAGCCATTAAACAAGGAATTAGCTTAAATCCGGTGTTAAATAATTTTCAAAAAGTAGTTAATCAATACCAAATAGACCATCAGCTTATTGATACTTTTTTGCATAGCATGGAAATGGATTTAACCGAACATACTTACGATCAAAAAGGTTATGAGGAATATATTTTAGGCTCGGCAGAAGTGGTGGGATTAATGTGTTTAAAGGTTTTTGTTGAAGGTAATCAAACGCAATATGATGAGTTAAAATTTGCTGCAATGAAGTTGGGTTCAGCTTTTCAAAAAATAAATTTTTTACGCGATTTTAAAGCCGATGTGGATGGCTTAGGTAGGATGTATTTTCCGCAGTTAATTACACAAACTTTTAATGAGCAAACCAAACGCGATATAGAAGCCGACATTATGAAAGATTTTGCTGCTGGTTACGAAGGCATAAAAAGGTTACCTAAAGATGCACGTTTTGGTGTTTATATTGCCTATATCTATTACCATAATTTGTTTAAAAAAATTATTGATATGCCTGTAAATAAAATTTTAGAAGAACGGGTAAGAATTACAGATAATCAAAAATATGCTTTGTTTTTTGGTTCATATCTGCGCCATAGCTTTAATTTGTTGTAATGAAATTTTATTTGCCAATTGTGTTATTGGTGTTGTTTGCGTTTAATTCAACCCAAGTTAATTTAATAGAAGTTCGCCAACTTTACGATAAAGCAATTTACAACGAAGATGCTGCTCAAAATTTAATAACCAAGTTGGCAAATACAACCAACAATACGCTTATTGGTTATAAAGGTGTGGCCAATATGCTTATGGCAAAACATGTGTATTTACCCAATAAAAAATTGAGTTATTTTAAAACGGGTAAAGCAATTTTGCAGCAAGCAATTTCTAAAGAGCCAACCAATGCAGAGTTAATTTATCTTAGGTTTACTGTGCAATGCGAAACGCCAGCTTTTTTAAAATACAATACAGAATTAGGTAGTGATAAATTATTTTTAATAAGTCACATTAAAAGTATTACTGATGATGACCTGAGGAAGCGAATTAAAGAATACTTACTTTACAGCAAACATGTTACTAAACAAGAAAAACTATCTTTACAATAAAAACGTTTAATGCGCATGCAAGAGTTTGTTATTTTGGTTGACGAAAAAAACAATGAGTTAGGTTTGATGGAAAAGCAAGAAGCCCATCAAAAAGCATTGTTGCACCGTGCATTTAGCGTTTTGGTATTTAATGATAAGGGAGAATTGCTTTTGCAGCAACGTGCGTTAAATAAATACCATAGTGCTGGTTTATGGGCTAATACTTGTTGCAGCCACCCGCGTGCAAACGAAAAAACCATTGATGCAGCACACCGCAGGTTAATGGAAGAAATGGGGTTTGATTGTGTGTTAACAGAAAAATTTAGCTTCATCTACAAAGCGCCATTTGACAATGGATTAACCGAACACGAGTTGGATTTTATTTATACAGGCATATTTAATGCTACCCCAAAAATAAACTTACAAGAAGTAAATGCCTTTAAATGGATGAGTTTGGATGAAGTTGTAATTGATGCGCAAAATAATCCAGATAGTTATACCGAATGGTTTAAGATTATTTTAAAGGAGTACATCAATCATTTATAATTTAAAAACTTTTTAAAAGCAAGAAGCCACTCAATTTTTTAATTCGAGTGGCTTTTTTAGGCTAAAAATTCAGCTTAAAATCTTTCAAAACCATTAAAGAAGAAAGCTGCTTCAATAGCTGCATTCTCATCGCTATCACTTCCGTGTACTGCATTTGCATCAATTGATTTTGCATATAAGTTACGTATAGTTCCTGCTTCTGCTTTTGATGGATCAGTTGCGCCAATAACATCACGGAAACTTAATACTGCATTGTCTTTTTCTAAAATTGCAGCAACAATTGGTCCTGAACTCATAAATTCAACTAAGTCTTTGTAAAACGGACGCTCGTTGTGTACAGCATAAAATTCGCCTGCTTTTTCAGCACTTAAACGTGTGTACTTCATGGCTACAATCTTGTATCCTTTGCCAATAATATGATCAATAATTTTGCCCATATTTCCGTTTGCTACTGCATCTGGCTTAATCATGGTAAATGTTAATTTTCCGCTCATTTTGTTTATTTTAGTATTTTTTTCAGGCCGCAAAAGTAGCATAATATTAGCCATATATGCTAAATTTTTTTGGTATTGATTGCAAGTTTTTTTCGCTGTAATTGTTAAACTTAAAAAAATCTATTTAAACTGTGGCTTATAAACCTAAATTTGCCCTGTGAAAAATATCAATCCACTTCGTAAAACCATCGGTATAATTGGTGGCGGTCAGCTTGGCCGAATGATGATTGAAGAATCGCTTAGGTTAAATAACGATTTTAATATCCTTGATGCTGCCGATTGTTCGTGTGCTGCTTTAGCCAAAAATCATATAGTAGGCAAATTAACTGATGGCGATGCTATTCGTAAATTAGCACAAATTAGTGACGTGTTAACGTTTGAAATAGAACATATGGATGTTGACACTCTTTTACAACTAGAAGCCGAAGGTAAAGAGGTTATTCCTTCTCCTAAGGTATTGCAAATAATACAAGATAAAGGTGTTCAAAAACAATTTTTTATTGATAATAATATCCCTACTGCACCTTTTAAATTGGTAAATACACCACAAGAATGGGTAGATGCCATAAATATATTTGGTGGCGAAAAATTGGTGGCTAAATCTCGTAAAGATGGCTATGATGGTAAAGGTGTTACTATTTTTAAAACTGCCGATGTATTATCAAACCCTAAAAATATTCCGTTTAACTCGCCTAGTTTAATTGAAGTTTTTATTCCTTGCCAAAAAGAAATTTCGGTTATGGTAGCCCGCGATACTCAAGGAAATATTAAAACTTGGCCTGTGGTGGAAATGGAGTTTGATCCATCAGCTAATTTGGTTACTTTTTTAGATTGTCCTGCTACTTTATCAAACCAACACGAAGAAGACGCAAAGAATATTGCATTGCATACCATCCAAAAACTAAATGGCGTTGGTGTGTTTGCGGTTGAAATGTTTTTAACCTTAGATGGGCAAATTTTAGTGAATGAGGTTGCACCTCGTCCGCATAATTCTGGACATCACACCATCGAAGCTTGTTATACCTCGCAGTTTGAGCAATTGGTACGTATTTTAATTGGTTTGCCGCTTGGTAGTACCAATTTAATTCAACCAGCAGTAATGATGAATTTATTAGGAGCAGAAGATTTTAGTGGAATTTATCGCTTACAAGGATTAGAAGAAGTTAGTGCAATGGAAGGTGTTTATGTACATTTATATGGCAAAACAGAAAGTAAACCCATGCGTAAAATGGGACATATTACTGTTATTGCGCCTACATTAACCGAAGCTAAAAATAAGGCCATGCAAGTAAGTAAACTTGTTAAGTTTGTTGCTAATTAAAAAATATACAATATGAAAACAGTAGGAATTATAATGGGTAGTGATAGTGATTTAGAAGTAATGGAAGAAGCTGCTAAAATTTTAAATCATTTTAAAGTTGAATTTGAAATCACTGTAGTTTCTGCACATCGCACACCCGAGCGAATGTTTGAGTATGCTAAAACAGCTCGCGAACGCGGACTAAAAGTAATAATTGCAGGTGCTGGTGGCGCAGCGCATTTGCCCGGTATGGTTGCATCAATAACTACTTTGCCTGTAATTGGTGTGCCTGTAAAATTAAAAGCTTTAGATGGGATGGATTCTTTGTTATCGATTGTGCAAATGCCAGGAGGTGTGCCAGTAGCAACGGTTGCTATTAATAATGCAAAAAATGCAGGTTTATTAGCGGTGCAAATATTGGCTACCCACAGCGATCATTTAAATGATGCAATGCAACTTTATAAAGATACCATGAAAGAAGAAGTACTTGTTAAAGCTAAAAAAGTGGAACAAGGCCGTCAAAAAATTGGGTTTTAATAACAGCTATTTATTACACATAAAAAAAGAGGTTGATACTTTTACATCAACCTCTTTTTTGTTTTAAACCTAAAAATGTAGTAATGTAGGTTTCTCAAAAATCAATTTTAATATTTATGAGTTAATTATAATCGATATCCAATTCCAATACCAAGATTTATTGTTCCGAAAGATTGACTAAAAGAAGTTTTACTACTACCATTATTACTTGTAGTTGTTTCAACATTATTGAATTCTGGATTCGCACCTAAATAATCAAAATTTGCTAATAAACAAACCCTATTTCCGACATCATATTTAAAACCTGCACTTACTAGGTAGGCAAAAGTTGAACTAGATGAACTATGCTGTTTAATCCATGCCGTTCCTCCAGGGCCATTTAGATTTAATAATATTTCAGGCGATGTTGCAGTTAAAAAACCGAACATCACCTTTGTGTCAAAACTTACTTTTTCAGAAATTGGGAATGAACCATATCCTCCAATCATATAACCACCTATACTCCAGGCGTTACTTTCAACGGTACCGCTAATGCCAGGATTTTGTTTTGTAATTTGATCTGCGATTGCTTGTGTTTCAGTAGAATTTGCTTGTCCACGAAATAAGGCAGACATACCTAAATGTTTTCCAAATTTAATACCCATAGAAATATCCAAACTTAATCCAGATTTAGCATATCCAGCTGCATCATTATTAGGATCTTTACTAGCGAAATCTCCTATAGGAGTACTTGAACCAAAGGAAAATGCAATATATCCTTTGTCTTGAGAAAAACAGTTTGACACAAATGTCGATGTTAATATAAACAGTAATAAAATTCTTTTCATATTTTTTATTTTTGAATTGTCCTACTCGTTTGGCTTTTCGGTTCCGCCCCGGCTTTTATTGATTTCCAGTTACCGCAGGTTTTAAAAATGGCTTCCTAATGGTGTTGGTTCTCTTATCATTTGAATTTGTAATTTATATTGGTTAAACATATTTACCTCAAATGTATGATTATCTTTCACACTGAAGATATAATTTCTTTTATTCTATTTCACTAATTTTAATTGCATTAGTTCTTGGCCTGTGTTTAATTGGCATACTAGCTGTATTTATTACTAAATCCCCTGCTTTAATTAAACCCCTTTCTTTTAAAAAATCATTCACTTCTTGTATTGATTGGTCGGTGCTTTCAAAGTTTTTATAATGAAAAGCCCGTACACCCCAAACCAAACTTAAGGTGTTTAATAAACGCTGGTTTCCTGTAAAAATATAGATACAAGCTCTTGGTCTAAATGATGAAATTTTATAAGCAGTATATCCACTAAAAGTCATACTAACAATTGCTGCCGCTTGTAAATGGTCAGAAATTCTTACCGCAGTAAAACATATTTCATCACTTAATGATGTAGGCGATTCTCCAGTTGGGCGAGTTCCTTTAAAGAATGGCGCATTGGTTTTTTCTGCTTCGGCAATGGTACGTTGCATGTGTTTAATTGCTAAAATAGGATATGCTCCAACAGATGTTTCAGCACTTAGCATTACTGCATCAGCACCATCCATCACTGCATTTGCAATATCATTTACCTCAGCGCGTGTAGGTGATGGACTAGTAATCATACTTTCCATCATTTGTGTTGCAATAATTACTGGTTTAGCCGCTTCGTAACATTTTTTAACTATGCGCTTTTGTATTACAGGTACTTGCTCCATTGGCATTTCTACCCCCAAATCTCCACGAGCCACCATTATACCATCTGATACTGCAATAATTTCATCTAAGTTATCAAGCGCTTCTGGTTTTTCAATTTTCGCAATTACCCGAGGTTTCCATTCGCTTTTATCAATAATCCTTTTAAGCTCTAAAATATCTTCCGCTTTGCGCACAAAACTTAATCCTATCCAATCTACTTTTTGTTCTAACCCAAATAGTAAATCCTCATGATCTTTTTCTGTCATAGCTGGTATTGATAGCTTAGTTTGAGGTAAATTAAATCCCTTTTTAGATGATAAAAATCCACCAAAATTAACTTTGCATTTTATTTCATCAACACCATTGGTTTCTATAACTTCAATCTCAAGTTTTCCATCATCAAGCAACACCAATTCGCCAGGTTTTACATCTTCAGCAAGTGTTTTAAATTTCACTGATATTTTTTCGGATGTACCAATAACAGGCTTAGTGGTAACGGTAATAATACTTCCAGATATCAACTCAATTTTATTGTCTTGCATTTCGCCAACACGTAACTTTGGCCCTTGCAAATCAAGCAGCATGCTTACGTGTGAATCAAGTTCTAAGTTAATTAGCTTTATGTTGTCAATTACTTTTTTGTGGTCTTCGTAACTACCATGCGAAAAATTAAGCCTGCACACATCTACACCTTCGTGAATTATGGCCTTTAGCATTTCTAAACTTGCCGTTGCAGGGCCAATTGTTGCTACTATTTTTGTACGGTTAAAATTTGGTACCTTCATGTTATATGTTAATTTTTCTAGTTCTGTATAATGTTGTCAAAGTTAGGTTAATTATCATCTTCGCAAGGTTATCAAATTGTAAGGTTGATATTAAACATAAATTAAATGGTTTTTTGACTTTAGTTTTTCTATTTCTATTGGATATATTATTTGAACTTCATCAATACTTTTAATGGTATCTTTTAAATGTACTTCTTCAAAAAAATCTATGGCACCTTTAATCACCAATATAAAATCATATTGTTTTAATTCGGGCAATAAAAACAGTTTCTCATCTTTATTTGATATTAAATAATAATTAGTATGATTTTCTTCATCAACAAATAAAAATTGAGCTAGGGCAAGCTTATTATTATTTATTTCAAGTTCATAATCGTTAATTCTGGCAAAATTAAATGGATGAATTTTGTTAAGCAACCAAGCTAATCTATAAGGTTTCTCTTGTGATACTATGCCATACAGCAGAAAGTCATAGTCAAATTCAAATGCTAACTCAAACTTTTTGATAAGCGTGTTGGATTAAAAAAAGTGAGATGCGAAGTAACAAAAAATAGATTCGCTAAACGATAATTGAAGATTAAATTTTTACACAATTGTTAAAAAAAAGCATAGGATTGCTTTTTAGTTAAAAAAAACACTTTATTTGCACATTCGAAACTTAAATAAATACTAAAATGTCAGACGTAGCAACAAGAGTAAGAGCTATCATTATGGATAAGCTTGGCGTTGAAGAAAGTGAAATTAATAATGAAGCTAATTTTACCAACGATTTGGGTGCTGATTCATTAGACACCGTTGAATTGATTATGGAATTTGAAAAAGAATTTAACATTGCAATTCCAGATGATCAAGCAGAAAAAATTGGTACAGTTGGTCAAGCGGTTGCTTACATTGAGCAAAACGCTAAAGCTTAATTTTATTTAACAAACGTATTTAAATGACATCCCGAAGAGTAGTTGTTACAGGAATTGGAGCTTTAACCCCTATTGGTAACAATGTTCAGGATTATTGGACGGCATTGTCAAACGGAGTGAGTGGGGCTGCCCCAATCACCCGTTTTGACGCATCCAAATTCAAGACACAGTTCGCCTGCGAGATTAAAAACTTCGACATTACTAATTTCATCGACCGCAAAGAAGCGCGTAGAATGGATCCGTATACCCAATACGCAATGGTTACAGCCGAAGAGGCTATTAAAGATTCTGGTCTTGATTTAGAAAAAATCAACAAAGATCGAGCTGCCGTTATTTGGGCATCTGGTATTGGTGGTTTAAGTACGTTTCATTCAGAGGTAATGTCATTTGCCAAAGGCGATGGTACACCCCGATTTAGCCCGTTTTTCATCCCAATGATGATTGCCGATATTGCAGCGGGTTTAATTTCTATTAAATATGGTTTCAGAGGCCCTAATTTTGCTGTTGTATCTGCCTGTGCAAGTTCAACCAACGCAATAAGTGATGCCTATCTATACATTAAGGCGGGTAAAGCGGATCTTGCCATAACAGGAGGTTCTGAAGCGAGTGTTGCCGAACCAGCCATTGGTGGCTTTAATTCAATGAAAGCGCTTTCTGAGCGTAATGATGATCCTGCAACCGCATCAAGACCGTATGATTTAAATCGTGATGGTTTTGTTTTGGGTGAAGGTGCGGGAGCATTAATTCTTGAAGAATTAGAACATGCTAAAGCCCGTGGAGCAAAAATATATGCTGAATTAGTGGGCTTTGGTGCTAGTGCTGATGCATACCATATGACTGCACCACATCCAGATGGATTAGGAGCTAGTTTAGTTATGCGTAGTGCATTAGAAGAAGCTGGTATTGAACCTAGCGAGGTACAGTATATAAATACACATGGTACTTCAACTCCTTTAGGTGATCCACAAGAGTTAAAAGCAATTCAGAATGTATTTGGTGATGCTGCATATGATTTAAATATTAGTTCTACAAAATCAATGACTGGACATTTACTTGGTGGTACAGGTGCAATTGAGGCTATTGCTTGTTTAATGGCTATCAATAAAGGAATTATTCCTCCTACAATCAATCATACTACACCAGATCCTATTATAGACCAAAGGCTAAATTTAACATTAAATAAAGCTCAAAAAAGAGAAGTTAAGTTTGCATTAAGCAATACATTTGGTTTTGGTGGACACAATGCTTCTGTATTGTTTCGTAAGTACGAAAGTTAACTTTAAACCTTGTTATTTTGATTTCTAGAACCAGCAAAGGTCTTATAATTTCATTATTTTCTAAACAACGTTCAGATTACAACAGTATAAAACACATTACTGGGTTTTATCCAGGTACAATTTCGTGTTATATACAAGCTTTAAGGCATCATACAGCTTCTACTACGGTGCATAAAAATGGCTCGCGAGATAGCAACGAACGTCTTGAATATTTGGGCGATTCTGTGCTAAATACCATTGTTGCAGAGTTATTATTTAATCGATTTCCATACAAAAGTGAAGGCTTTTTAACCGAAATGCGCAGCAAAATTGTGAGCAGAGAAAGCTTAAATGATTTAGCAATAAAAATCGGACTAAGCAGGATTGTTTTATATGATAAACGCGCAATAGGCATTCACACCAAAAACAGTATTTTTGGCAATGCACTTGAAGCATTTATTGGTGCTATTTTTCTTGATGGAGGTTTTGGCCTCGCAAAAAAATTTATCATCACAAAAATAATTACCCATATAGATTTAGATACCTTACAACATACTGAAAAAAACTATAAGGGAAGATTGATTGAGTGGGGGCAAAAAAACAACACTGCTGTTGAGTTTGAAACTACAGAAAATAATGCTCAGAAACAACGATTGTTTTTAGTTAAAGTTATTGTTGATACTGAATTAAAAGGACAAGCAGAACATATGTCTAAAAAGAAAGCTGAGCAATTAGCAGCCGAAAAAGCTTGCGAAAACCTATCTATTAAATTTTAGCAACATTTAGTTTAATTGTATTTTAATTTCAATCCAAGTTTTCATAATCAGTGAAAACTTAGATTTAAACATTCATATCTTGCTCACTGTCTTATATTTTGTATCGCTTAACCATTCGGTGAACATTCAACGTAATTTTTTTTTCTTAAACTAATTTATAAATTCTCCTCAATCAGTTGGTTTTGAATTTTATTTCAATATATTTGATAATCTAAAAAACTAGTATACCAATATTTTTATTATGAATAAACATATACAAAAAACCAAATTAACAAGCATCATTTTATTATTAATCATGTTAGTTAGTAATGCATTTAATGTGCAAGCACAAATTATTGTACAGTTAGGTACTGGAACAGGGACACAAGGTACTACTGGACTTACACCATACGGCACACTTTATGAAGATGGTAAGGCTTCCTATTTAATTCGAAAAAGCGAGTTAAATGCACTTGGCGTTTTATCTGGTAATATTACTTCATTGGCCTTTAATGTTACTGGTGTTCCTAACCCAGCTTTAGGTGGATTTACCATAAAAATGGCGCATACTAATGTAACCGCACTTACTGGCTATGTAACTGCAAGTTTTTCTACTGTTTATACTACCGCGAGCACACAACCTAGTATTGGTTGGGCTACATACAATTTTAGTAGCACTTTTGCTTATAATGATGTTGATAATATTGTTATAGAAGTTTGTTTTGATAATTCTTCTTGGTCTGGTAATGGTACAGTTCAATCTAGCCCAACTGCCTTTACTTCTGCCTATGGTACTTATCAAGATGGTGGAACTGGCTGTGGACCCGGCCCGTTGGCGAATGCTGCAACTGCTGTAGCGAATAGGCCTAACATGCGACTTGGATATACTCCAGCTGGTTCTGGCCCAGGTGGAGGCAATCCCTTTTTAGCACCACCCATCGCAGCCTTTGCTTACGATAAAGGCATAGATACCGTATGGGTAAATAGCCCTTATGCATTTGTAAATA
>JAUCCO010000019.1:0-36421 GCA_034676125.1 Bacteroidia bacterium | reverse complement strand
AAAATGGCTTTACGGCACAAATTGGCTGCGGTGCAAATATTTATGCCCAAACTGGAATAACTACAATAAATAATTTTAGGGTGGTTGATGTAGCCTTAGGCGGGCAAGGTGCACCACTTGTGCCTATTGGCGATGAGTTACTTTTTAATGAGTATGATGCCTGCTTAAACTTAGGTGGTTTTAGCAACATTAGTTTTAAGCAAAACAACTACCGTGTGGCATTTGATATTGGTCCGTGTAATATTATTACCAACCCTGTGGCTAAACATTTAGGGTTTGATTTTGATGATGAAGGAAAATTAGCCAAATCGGGTAAGGTGAATGATGAGTTACTTGAAAAACTAAATCAGCTTGATTATTACAAAAAAGCTGCGCCAAAATCGTTGGGATTGGAATGGGTTGAAAAAGAAATTTGGCCAATAGTTAATGCCTCTGCTACTACTGGAATTGATTTACTAGCTACATTTAATTTACACATTGCTGAACAAATTGCAGCAGTTTTAAAACTAAATACCCTACGCAATGTTTTAGTAACTGGTGGTGGTGCATTTAATACCAACTTAATTAACACCATCAATAGTTTGGTTGATGATAAATTACAATTACCATCAACCCAAATTATAAACTATAAAGAAGCGTTGATTTTTGCATTTTTAGGTGTACTCCGAATCACCAACCAAAATAATGCACTTAAGGAAGTTACAGGGGCAAAAAATAATAGCCTAAATGGAGCAATTTGGGGGAAGACAACCTAACACTCGTTAGAATTCGACATTAATCTTTAATATAAGATTAATGGGAACAAAATTATATAAGCTACTGCTATTCAGTTTAAGCAAAATATACTCAAAAAACAGCTACCACCACTCGGATAAGCATACTGCTATTCAGATAAGCTAATGCTAATTTAAATAATATAAATAAATATTATACTTATTGAGCAGAACTTGTGTGAAATCTAACATAAAAAATGCACCCAAAAACAAAGCAGATTAAAATCAGCTTAAGAACCTTAGCCCTATTCACATCAATTTTCTTTTTAACTTTTACCACCTTTGCTCAAACCAAAACATACGTTGGAACCGGCAATTGGAGCAATGGAGCAAATTGGAGTCCTGTTGGAGTTCCACTTGGCTCTGATTTAGTAATTATCCCTGCTGGTGCTAATGTAACAGTTGATGATGATTATAGCTGTGATAGCATGTTTTTTAGTGGAGGAGCTACTGCAAGTAGTGTTATAATTAGTGGAAGTAAAAAATTAACCGTTACAAATGGTATTGCATTCTCCAACCCAACTGCTAACGTAACCCAACTTTTAAATGTTGATGCAGGCACTTTAGATTGCCGCTCACTAACTTTACCTGATTTAACAACAGGCCGAGTAAATAAGGTAAGTGCCTCAACTGGTATTATTAAAGTAAATGGAAACTTATCTTCTGCTGGCAGCATTACCGAAAATATTATAGAATTTACTGGCGCAGGAAAATTTATGTTAGGTGGCACTTGGGCGCCATCGTCTGGAACATTTACCAATGGTACTTCTAGTTTCGAGTACTTCTCAGCCTCAACCCAAACAATACTTGGCCGTACTTATAATAAGCTTATATTAAGTGGTGCTTCAAAAAATCCTGGAGGGTCTATAACTTGTAATGATAGTTTAATAATTAGTGCAGGAGCAACATTAAATAATAATGCTAACATAAATTTAGTTTGTAATGATGTATTCTACATAGCAGGTACCTATATCGAAGCGAGCACCCTAGGGGCTGTTACCTTAAAAGGGTTAATTCACATTACTCCTACTGGTACTTTTCAAGTAGATGTAGCAGAAATTTTTTCTATACTTGGTGGTATTAAAAATGACGGAACCTTTAAGTCTGGTAATGGTACGTATACATTTGCTACCAATGACCAAACTATATCTGGCACTAATTTAACAACTTTTACTGGGTCTGTAACTGTAACTGCAATTACACTTACTGCAAACGACTCAATAAGAATTAATGGCACCTTTGCTGGTAGTGGTACATTTGTTAGCAAAAAATATTTGGTATTAGCTGGTGCCTCAAACACCATAACAAACCTTGATTTAAATGCAGCAGGCAACATAGTAGAATATAACAGAGTGGGCACCCAAACCATTAAAGGTGCTGATTATAAAAACATACGTATAATTGGTAGTGGTATCAATACCGCAAATGGCAATGTGTCTGTAGCCAATAGTTTATTTATAGATACACTTGTAACCTTTGCGCTAAGCACAAATAGCTTATCTTTTAGTCCTGGTTGTTTGGTTAATGGCAGTGGAATTTTAACTACTACTAATCTATCTGCAACTCCAATTCCCGAAAGTATTGTTTGGCCATTTACCACCGTTACTTATAGCGGAGCTGCAGGACAAACTATTGTTGGTGGAACATATAAAAACCTTACATCAAGTAATGCAGCCAGAATATTATCTAGTACTTCTCCAATAATTATAAATGGGGTTTTTACTGCAGGTACAGGAGCATATACATCAACAGGTAGCACTGTTATACTTAACAATCCAAGTACTCAAACAATTCCTGCTCTTTTAAATGGATACAATAAATTAATTTTAAATGGCACAACAAAAAACCCTAGTGGAACTGTTGTTTGTAATGATAGCATAATTGTTAATCCCGGTTGTACATTAAACAACAGCGGCTCTGCAAGTTTATCTTTTAACAGTGTGTTTTATATTGCTGGAACCTATATTGAAGGCAGTACAAGTGGTAATGTTAGCTTTAATGGATTGGTTCATATTTCACCTTCTGGAACTTTTCAGGCAATTGTTGGAGAGTCGTTTGTAATTAGTGCAGGTATTAAAAACCAAGGAACATTTGTTTCTGGTTCGGGAGTTTATACCTTTTCTACCAATAATCAAGAATTATCAGGTAGTACTCTTTTTACCTTTTTGGGTGGTGTAACCGTTACTGGGATAATATTAACAACAACTAACTCGGTAAGAATTAACGGCAATTTTACAGGTACGGGTACTTATGTAAATAAATCTACCTTAACCTTAATGGGTGCAACAAATAATGTTAGCACACTAGATTTAACAACTCCTGGTAACACTGTAGAGTATGGTGCAAACGGAACCCAAACCGTAAATGCTGCGGCATATAAAAATTTAAGAATATCGGGTACTGGAACAAATACAGCAGGTGGCGCAATATCAGTTGAAAATAGTTTATTTATTGATTCAACTACAACCTTTTCCTTAAGTACATTTCCACTTACTTTTGGAGTAGGATGTATAGCCACAGGCAAAGGTAATTTAACTACTGCTAATACTACTGCAACACCTATACCCGCTGGTATAACGTGGCCTTATGCTACCGTAACATACAACTCTGGTAGTGCCCAAACAATAGTTGGTGGATCATACAAAAACCTTACTTCAAGCAGCATTGCTCGAACACTTTCTAATGCTGATTCTATTTTTATTTCTGGCGTGTTTACACCGGGTAGTGGAGCTTATACTTCTACTGGTAGTACTGTAGTATTTAATAGTGCAGGTGCGCAAAATGTACCAGCAATTTCAGGTGGTTATAACAACCTATCATTAACTAACGGTAACACAAAAACTGCTACTGGTGCAATAACAGTAAACAGCACTTTAAATTTATTAAACAATACCATATTTAATTTAGCAGCCAATGCATTAAGTAGTGGCGCATTAACTGTAACGGGCATTGGTGAAATTACTACTGCATCAACACTACCTTCGGGTGTTAATTGGCCAGTTAAAGTTACCTATTCTGGAGCAGCCCAAACGCTTGCTACAGGCACTTATGTTGATTTAAGTTTGCAAGGCACTTCTACTAAAACTGCCAATGGTAATATTACTGTTAACGGTCCATTAGCTATTAACGCTGGTGTAACTATGATAATGAGTACTTTTATACTTAACGGAACATTAACAAGTCTTCCTTCAACGGGTGCAGGAATTACCACAGCTAATACAAGTGCAACACCAATTCCTGCAAATAGAACTTGGGCAATACCTATAACATATAATAGTGGTTCATCTCAAACTATTGTGCATGGAAATTATTCAAACCTAATATCAACCAATATTGCTAGGGTATTATCTACACTTGGTACTATTAAAATTTCAGGAGTATTTACTCCGGGTTCTGGCGTATACACTACAACAGGTAGTACAATTGAATTTAATGGAAGTGGTGCACAAACTATTCCTGTAATTAACCCTGCATACAATAACCTTACTTCTTCTAGTACAGGAGCACGTACATTGGCATCAGGTACTATTAATGTTACGGGCAATTATGTTGCGGGTGCTAATAGTTATACTGTTACCGGAAATACATTTGTATTAAACGGAACAAACCAAAACTTTAACGGAACTTTTAATAGCCTTACATTAAGTACAAGTGGTACAAAAACAGCTACCGCAAATATTAGTGTTGCCACAACTTTAATTGTAAACGCAAGCATTACTTTAGAGCTAGGCACAAGTGCAGTTTTAGGAGGTGCAATAACTACAGTAACAAATAATGGTACAATTAGAACTGCTGTTCCTACATCAACAAGTAGTTTGCCATTGCCTGCTAGTAAAACATGGGCGGGCACAGTTGAGTATTATTCAACATCGGCACAAACTGCAGTTGCAGGTACATATACTAACCTAATTTTTAATGGCAACTCTACCAAATCTATGGGTGGAAGTATTACTAGCAACACATCACTAACATTAACCAATGGTAAATTAAATATTAACGGCAATACACTTACCCTTGCTGGAACTTTGGTTAATACAGTTTCTGCTGGCTTGATAGGAAGTGCTTCAAGTAATTTAATAGTAAATAATGCCGTAGCTCGTACGTTAAGTTTTGATCAAACAACACCAGGTACTACCAATGTGTTAAATAATTTAACCAATAATAGTGGCGCGCAAACCACCACATTAGGCAATACTTTAAATATTATAACAGCAGTAACTCCAACAGGAGGAACTATAGCTACTGGAGGTAATTTAGTATTAATTTCTGATGCTAGTGGTACTGCCCGTATTGCGCAAGGCACGGGATCATACATAACGGGCAATGTTAAAGCACAACGTTTTGTACCATCAAACGGGCGTAGGTGGAGGTTTATAGCAAGCCCAATTACCAATGCTACTGTTAACGATTGGCGAGGTGAAATTTATATTACCGGACCTGGTACTGGCACTACCGTTGGCACAACAAATAGCAATGGTTTTGATGCTACACAAAATAACTCACCCACCATGTATTGGTACAACGAAGCATTAATAACGGGTGATTTAAACACTGGATGGACCTCTCCAACAAATGCTACTAATACACTTACAGCAGGCCGTGGTTATAGGGTATTTGTGCGTGGCGACAGAAGTGATTTAAATAGAATATCTGATGCAAATGCAACACAAAATGCAGTTACAATGGATGTAGTTGGCCCAGTAAATACAGGTGATATAACCATGCCTGTTACTTTTACTAATTCGGGTACAATAGCAAATGATGGTTGGAGTTTATTGGGAAATCCTTACCCATCTGCATTTGATTGGAATGCATTTAACGATGCAGGTAGAAGCGGAAATAATGGGACGTATTATACCAAAATAGAACCTACCATTTATGTATTAGATGCAACCACTAACTCGTATAAATTTTATAATGCATTAGCAAATGATGGTAGTATTACCGGTGGTATAATAGCAAGCGGACAAGCATTTTGGGTAAAGGCAACCACCACTGGTCCAACAATGACATTTAAAGAACAGTTTAAATCAGCTTCAACCCCAACCCAATTATTTAAAACAACCGAAGGTGGTGCATTTAAACTAAGGGTTATAAAAGATTCGGCCAATGCAGATGAAGTATTTGTGAAATACATGAACGGTTCAACAACTGGTTTTGATGATTATGACGCGATTAAATTAAGTTCACAAATATCAATTAGTGCTTATGGTGATGATGCTAAATATTTAGCACTTACCACTAGGCCACTTACTACAATTAACGATACCATTAAATTGTATTTAAATGTAGCAACTTCGGGTAGTTATAACATGACGTTTACCAACAGCAACGAAATTGCCATACTCGACCAAGTTTGGCTAATTGATAATTACACCAATTCAATAATTGATTTAAAAACTACACCAAACTATATTATCAATGTAAATACTACCATAACCAACTCGTTTGGTGGAAATCGTTTTTATATTGTAGTGGCTAATAACAACCCTGTTCCAGTAAAATTATTAACGTTTGCTGGTAATAAAATTGGTGATAACCAAGTGGCATTAAATTGGAGTACAGCTAGCGAAAAAAATAGCGAAAGTTTTGAAGTTGAACATGCAATTGATGGCAAAAACTTTAGCAGTATTGGTAAAGTAAAAGCCAATGGAAACAGCAATGTAAAACTAAATTATGCGTTTAACCATAACCAAGCAATTACACTAAACTACTACCGTTTAAAGTTAATAAATAACGACAAAACGTTTGAATATAGCAACACCATTATGGTTGATTTTAACAACACAAACACACAACCAACAGATGTAGTTAAAGTTTATCCAATACCTGCAACAACTAACCTTACAGTAGAGTTAAACAACCAACTTAATATTACACAAGTTTTGGTTTATAATATAGAAGGACTTTTAATGCATACAGAAAATACCAACGGCACAAAAGTTGATTTAGACCTAAGTGAGTTTGCAAGCGGAGTATATGTTTTACAAATAAAAGATGAGTTAGGAAACGTATTAAAACGCAAGTTGATAAAGCAATAACAAGCAATATATTTATTCATTAAAAAACCTGCATTATTTATTTAATGCAGGTTTTTTTTATGGCCAAAACCTGATTTTTGTTTTTAACAGTAGTTTTTAACTTAGCAAGTGTAAATTGCGCTTTATTTTAAAGCAAATAATATGGCTACACCAATAGAGAAATTAATTAAACGTTACGAAGAAAAACAACCTGAGATTGTTTTTGAATGGAAAGATAGTGAAACCGAAGCCGAAGGTTGGGTGGTGATAAACTCACTTAGAGGCGGTGCTGCTGGTGGCGGTACACGCATGCGTAAAGGATTAAACAAACACGAAGTAACCTCTTTGGCTAAAACCATGGAGATTAAATTTACCATTGCTGGCCCAGCAATTGGTGGTGCAAAATCTGGTATAAATTTCGATCCTGCCGACCCTCGTAAAAAAGGTGTTTTAGAGCGTTGGTTTAAAGCAGTTATGCCGCTGTTAAAAAACTATTATGGTACTGGCGGAGATTTAAACGTAGACGAAATACATGAGGTAATTCCAATTACCGAAGAATATGGTTTATTACACCCACAAGAAGGTGTTGTTAATGGCCATTTTAAAGTTAACGAAGCTGAAAAACAAACCCGTATTAATAATTTACGTACTGGTGTTTCAAAGGTATTAGATGATGCGCGTTTTTCGCCAGATACAACTAAAAAATATTTAGTAGCCGATATGATTACAGGATGGGGAGTTGCCGAAGCTGCTCGTCATTTTTATGAGTTTTGGGGGCCAAATTTCCAATACAAACGTGCCATTATTCAAGGTTGGGGAAATGTAGCTGCCGCAGCTGCTTATTACCTATCGCAAATGGATGTAATGATTGTTGGTATTATTGATCGCGAAGGCGGATTATTAAACAACCAAGGTTATAGCAAAGAGCAAATTAAACAATTGTTTATTGAGCGTGATGGTAATAAATTATCTCAGGCTACTTGTAAAAAAATGGGACTTGAGTTTATGCCTTATGATGAAATTAACGAAAAAATTTGGAGCATTGGTGCTGATATTTTTATTCCTGCAGCCGCTTCGCGTATGTTAACTCAAGCACAATTGGATACTATGGTTGAGAATGATTTGGATGTAATTTCGTGTGGTGCTAATGTACCGTTTGCTGATAGTGAAATATTTTTAGGACCAATAGGCAACAATGCAGACGACCGTGTAGCGGTAATTCCTGATTTTATTGCCAACTGTGGTATGGCACGCACATTTGCTTATTGTATGAGCGAAGAGTTTGAATTAAAAGACGAAGCCATTTTTAGAGATGCTTCAATAACCATCCGCCAAGCATTAATGCGATTAAATCAATTTAGCCCAAAACGTAATGGTTTATTGAAAAAAGGATTAGAAATGAGTATGGTTAATTTGGTTAAGTGAGAAAACATCTACTAAATATTACTTATAAAAGGCTACTTGTGCAAACAGGTAGCCTTTGTTTTTTATAGGAACAGACTACAATATCTTTCAAACCACAACTTAGGCTTAGAATACTTAACTTTACAATAGTAGCGTATATGTTAGAACTGAATACGAAATTAATAGCTGATTATTAAGAGACAATAAATAACTTCGTATTATAACAACACAAATTATGAAAAATTTATTAATTGTTACTTTATACTGCTTGGCTTACAGTATAAATGTAAAAGCGCAAGCACATTGCGAGTTTGACAGCAATTATTACTGGGGCAGTAACTCTAATGGACATTCTATATTGGAAGCAAAGAGTTCTGGTTTTCTTTTGTTGGGCTTTTCAAATCTTTCTTCGGGTTTAGGGAATTTCGGAGAGCCTACACTAACATTGTCTAAAATTGATAGTTGTGGTAGTACTTTATGGAGGGTTAAACATGATAAGGTAAAATCATTATATGCAGAACTAGATGATGCAACAGTAATCGGTTTAATAGAAAACTCAAATGAAGATATTATTTATGCCTCTAGTTATTACAAAGGTTTTTCTGATAGTAGTGGTATTAGAATAATTAAAACTGACAAAAATGGAAATCTGAAATGGAAATATAAGTTTGGTGATACTTCTAAATATTATCGCATAAATAAGTTTATTGAAATAACACCTGATAAGTATCTATTTACAGGATACACAAACAGTAGTAGATCATCTAGTAATAATAACAAAAGCCGAGCTTGTGCTATTATTATTGATACATTAGGAAATACACTTTTTCAAAATGAATTTAATATAGATACAAGTTCAAGCAGTTCATTTACATGGTCGTATAAGAAAGCAATAAATGAAATAGAACTATTGGGTATTGAAGATAGTGCCTTGTTGATTACAAGAATTGATACTTTAGGAAATTTAATTTACCAACAAAAAATTAGGCAAGAAATAGTGGGATACAAAGCTATTAGTAGTTTGATTGTAGGTCATGATACATCCGAGTTTATTCTTTCAGGAAAAGTCAATTCAAAATTATATTTAGCACGTCTATCTACTAATTATTCATTAATAGCCGATACAATTACCGATTATGAGATAGTTGTGTTTCCTAAAAAAATATCCAATAATAAATACATTTTCTCCTTCAAGAAGAGCTATCCATTAGGGTTTAAAGGAATAAATTTAGCCATTACAGATAATGGATTCAATATAGTATGGAAGGATACAACTAAATACGGTAGTGGAATAAATTTTTATGATTTTATTGAAAGTAAAGATAGTTCGTATGTTTATATAGGTAGCGCACGTTCTAGTACTGGCATGAATATTAACGAATATATGATTGCAAAGAAAAAAGCACACGTCATTAAACATGTCGGCTTAATAGAAGGGTCAACTCTATCTAATGATGTAGAATTTTATCCTAACCCAGCTTCTTCAAATGTTTACTTGCAATCTGCATCGACAAAGATAATTGCCGTAGGCATAGCAGACATGAGCGGTAAAGTATTATACCAAACTTCTGCCATTTCAATTATTGATATTAGCGCATATTCAAACGGTATATATATATTAAAGATTGAAACGAATAAAGGAATTGTTTTCAAAAAACTAATAATTAATAACCATTAAGAATATATGGCAATTATAGAAACTACTATTGGTCAACTGCGAACAGCAGCAGGATTAAACCCGACAGATCAATACTATACTACTGACATATGTCAAGAAGGATTTTGGTATGCAGACGGCTACGGAAGTTTAATAGATGATAACCTAGGAACTGTTTTGTGGAACTCAAACAGCGGGCAATTGTTTAAACGAGTTTATGATGCAGGATTTGTAAATGCTAAATGGTTTGGTGCAAAAGGTGATGGGACAACCGATGACACAACTGCTATTCAAGCCTCATTGGATTGTATTAGTGACCATACAGACTTAACATTAACAGTTGGAGGAGGTACAGTATTTTTGCCTAAGGGTGATTACATGATAACTGACACGCTACTTGTTGGACAAAATTGTAGATTGATAGGTGTGAGTAATCGTTATCATGGGTTTTACTTAAATGCTTCAAGTAGTGCGGGAACTGTTATTAGAGCAAATTTTGATGACAACAACAAATGGGTTATTTCTTCTGCAACATATAATCAATACAATGGTTCTTTTATTTTGTTGCCTTATGACATAGCATTATCAAAAGGAGGACGACCAAACACACCGCCTGATTACAATAGCTATACTTACGATAATTACATTTATCGCATGGGCATTAATATAGAAAACCTTACCATAGACGGTGGACAAAATGTTGCGTTTGGCGGCATTCGCTTAAGCAATGCGGGTAACTCTACAATCAGAAATGTAGGTGTCTTTAATACTAGGTGCGGTATTATGTTAAACACTTGTTGGGGTGGTTCGATAGAAAATTCTTTTACCAATAGTGAGTGGTATGGGGTGTTAACAATCTCTTGTAACTCTCTCTTGATTATTGATAGCTATATACGCGGTAGAAACCAAAAGCATGAAGGTTATCATTATGAACCATTAATCGGAGCCGAAGAACTACCCAAATTTATTTATCAAGATAGCCAATATTCAGACTGGGGATTAGATGATGATGTCAAATATGGCAAAACAAGCATCTATTGTTCAGATACAATGAGTTTGGCAATAAATGCGACTGTAGCTGAACAATCTGCAAACGGAATTGCTTGTCTTTGCAGTTCTGTAATGAGTTTAACTTCTATTTATATAGAAGAAATGGTCAATTATGGGATAACCATCGGTGTAAGTATTAAACATCCAATAACGAACCAGTTAATAGAAAACCAAGTAATAGCCGATCAAGTAAATTTTTATTGGATGAAAGCTGCTTTTTATCTTGGCAGTTACGTAATGGCACAATTACACACTATTTTTTATGATGGTCCTTCATTCGCGAATAACCAACTTTTCGTTTACAATAGTGATTGTGTAGATAGAAATATTTTATTTTCAAATACGGTTTATGTTAAACGCAAATATTATTCTGATATTCTTTTTATTGACGAAGGAGTGCATGGACAAAACTATGGTGCAGTATATATAGACCCAACATCGGGAAATGACGATAACTATGGATTTAATAAAAATGACGCCCTTCAAACTTTTGATTCTGCACTAGTAAGAGTACAAAATCAATCAACTATTAATCCTATCAAAACAATCTATATCAAGGCTGCTCTGCCCGTTTCTGAAAATGTAACTGCACAAACAGATGCAGCAATCAAAAATTTAAATATTGTAGCATTAGAAAACTGCAATATTTTAATAACCAGTTATGACTTTAGCGAAACGCATCCCAAAGCTAGAATTTATTTTGAAGGTAGAGAGGACAAAATTGCAGAGATTGGACGTATTGATTTACTAAGCAACGTTAATCTGTACTTTAAAAATGTAGATCTGGTGTGCAATACGGCAACAGCTATGTCTGCAGAACCAACAAACTTAAGTATGTTTGGTTTAACAAACTCATATGCAAAAGTAACATTTGAAAGCAACGATGAAATGTATCCTATGGTACCGAGTGTAACGGGTAATATCTTTTTAGATTTGGCTTACTTTATTTTTCAAGCAAATATAAAAGTAGCAATGGCTAATACTCCTCAATCATTGCTTGATGTTAAGTTTCTGAACATAAATATAGTTGGTGTTGCTGGCCTTTCATCAAACCTAACAGGTACAAATTCATTAGGAGTAGACTGTGTGCAAATTAATAGTATTGTTCCATCTGCATATTACTCGTTACCAAATACAGGATGGCAAGATGCGGTAATTATGAGAAACAACTTTTAATAACCCTAACATAACAAAGTTCTTCATTTCAAATTGGTTGTTTACATTTGCATCATCAAAACAATAAACATGCAGTTTGAAAATACATTAGCATTCGCCCAGAATTTAGATAAACAAGATATACTAGCTCATTTCCGTAATGAGTTTTACATGCCTAAAAAGGATGGAAAACACATGATTTATTTATGTGGAAATTCTTTAGGACTTCAACCCAAAAATGCACGTGCTGCTATTGAGCAAGAATTAAACGATTGGGCTGATTTAGGTGTAGAAGGACATTTTGCAGGTAAAAACCCATGGATGTATTACCATCATTTTTTAACAGAAAAAGCAGCAAAAATTGTAGGTGCAAAACCAAGCGAAGTAGTTATCATGAACAACCTAACTGTTAACCTTCATTTAATGATGGTAAGTTTTTATCGACCTACAAAAACGCGTTATAAAATAATAATGGAAGGTGGCGCTTTTCCTAGCGACCAATATGCAATGGAAACACAAGCACGCTTTCATGGATTAAATCCAGATGATGCTATTATTGAATTAAAACCTCGTGAAGGAGAATATACCTTGCGTACAGAAGATATCATAGCAAAAATAAACGAACACAAAGATGATTTAGCTATAGTAATGATGGGCGGTGTAAATTACTACACCGGCCAAGCATACGATATGCAAGCAATCACAAAAGCTGGTCATGCAGTGGGTGCTAATGTTGGTTTTGATTGTGCACATGCTGCTGGTAATTTACAATTGCAATTACACAATTGGGATGTAGATTTTGCCGTGTGGTGTACTTACAAATATTTAAACTCAGGCCCAGGTGGTACAAGTGGTGTATTTGTGCACGAACGCCATGGCAATAACCCCGAATTGGTGCGCTTTGCAGGCTGGTGGGGACATGATGAAAAAGAACGTTTTAAAATGAAAAAAGGTTTTGTACCAATGCAAGGTGCAGCAGGATGGCAATTAAGCAATGCCCAAATATTTCCTATGGCAATTCATAAAGCATCTTTAGCATTATTTGATGAAGCAGGAATAGAAAATTTAAGAGCTAAAAGTGAAACATTAACAGGTTATTTAGAGTTTATATTAAATGAAGTTAATGAGGTAAACGCAAATTCCGATAACAATAAAATGCTACATGCAGAAGGTAAATACTTTACCATAATTACACCTAAATCAATTGCCGATAGAGGCTGTCAGCTTTCGATAATTGTAAAAGAAAATGGTAAAAACCTGTTTGATTTTTTAGAAACACAAGGAATTATGCCCGATTGGCGCGAACCAGATGTGATAAGATTAAGCCCTGTGCCAATGTATAACTCCTTTGAAGATGTTTACAGAATTGGCGAGGCATTTAAAACATATTTTTCATAACTTTACCTAAAATTGAACATTATGGATTACAAAAATTATTTAGAAGCAAACACGAATGTAATGATGGGTAAACCTGTGATAAAAGGCACACGCATTACTGTTGAGATTGTGCTAAAAAAAATGGCAGAAGGTGCAAGTGTAAATGATATTAAAACCATGTATCAAGGTCTAAGTTCAGAGCAGATACAAGCATGTATTGAATATGCTTATGATGTTATAGCTAACGAGGCCTTTTTAAATGAGGTAGCCTAATGGTAATTATTGCAGATGAAAATATTGAGCAATTATTAATAGAAAAACTCAAGCAACACTTCGAGGTAGTTTCAATATATGAATCTTGTAGAGGTATTACAGATATTGAAATTGCAAGATTGGCATCAGAAAAAAACGCCATTATTCTTACAGAGGATAAAGATTTTGGCGATTTAGTTTTCATCCACAACCAGGTGCATTTATCTGTGGTTCTACTTAGATATTCCTTTAATGAAAGACACGAACTATATCAAGTAGTAATTAACTTGTTCAAGCAAAAACCATCAGAGTTAATAGGTAAGTTTACTACTGTAACAAGTAAAAAAATAAGATCAAGAAATTTATAATGACACAAAAAATTACAATTATAGGCGGAGGTTTAGCCGGAAGTTTAGCCGCCATTTATATGGCCAAACGTGGCTTTAATGTTGATCTTTTTGAACGCAGAGCAGATATGCGAATTGCAGATATTTATCAAGGCAAATCTATTAACTTAGCTTTAAGCACACGTGGTTTAAATGCATTAGAAAAAATTGGTTTAGATAAAGATATTTTGGCTGATGCAATACCCATGTATGGCCGCATGATGCACAGCCGAACTGGTGAATTAAGTTATCATCCTTATGGACAAGATGGGCAAGCCATTTATTCTGTTTCTAGAGGTAGGTTAAACCAAAAACTTATTGAACTTGCTGATGAGTTTCCAAACATCAACATATATTTTAATAGCAAGTGTATTGATGTAGACATCGAAAACACCACTGCTACTTTTGAGTTAGAAGATGGCTCGCATAAAACTGTAAGCAGTGATAGAATATTAGGTACAGATGGTGCATTTGCAGCCACAAGAAATAAAATGCAATCGGGTAGTAGATTTAATTATTCGCAACAATATTTACATGTAGGTTATAAAGAATTAGAAATACCCGAAGGCGAAAATGGCAAATTTATGATGGAGAAAAATGCCTTACATATTTGGCCTCGTGGTAATTTTATGATGATAGCATTACCAAACCCAGCAGGCGATTTTACCTGTACCTTATTTGTGCCATACGAAAAGTTTGAACAAGTAAAAACGGAAGCGGATATTCAACAATTTTTTAATGAAGATTTTGCTGATGCCGTGCCCATGATGCCAACTCTTATTGAAGATTACAAACGTAACCCTATTGGTAATTTGGTTACAGTAAAATGTTATCCATGGGTTAAGGAAGATAAACTGGCCTTATTGGGTGATGCAGCTCATGCAGTTGTTCCATTTTACGGACAAGGCATGAATTGTAGCTTTGAAGATGTGGTGGTGTTTGATAACATGATTGAGAAGTATGGTGATGATTGGACCAAAATATTTGATGAATACCAAAAAGAACGCAAACCAAATGCAGATGCAATTGCCGATTTAGCAGTACAAAATTATTATGAAATGGCCGACAAAGTTGGCGACAAACATTTCCTACATAAAAAACATATCGAACACGATTTAAGCGAACTATACCCTGATAAATTTAAGTCGCAATACGAGCTTACTACTTTTTGTTTATCAAGCTATAAATATGCATTGGAGCAAGGTCAAAAAAATGATATTTTTTTATAAAAAATTTTTGCCTAAAACGCCGAGGATAAAATTAACGACCCCATTTTTATGGACCAATTCTGGCCTTTAATTAAATAGCCAAAATCTTGTTATTTTTTCTTTTGTTTTTCAGCCTCTTTTGCTGCTTTTTTCTCTTGCTTTTTAAAATAACCACGTAATAAAATACTGCTTTTAGCGGCATCCATACTTTGTTTAAACCCTTTAGTGCCCTGCTTTACATTGATAATAGTTCTATCAATATTTTCAGCAAAAACGGTATCCATAAACAGTTTACCTATCGTTCCTCTACCGCTTTTAATATTATTAGTTATAGCAGCCATATCGGTTGATATACTAAGTGCATTATCGGTAGTCATTGCTAATTTAGTAATTATTTCATCCATATTTATTGGAGTTGATGAGGTTAATGTAGCATACTCTTCTATTACTTTTTCGCCTTGGCCACCAGATGTAATGTTAAGCACCTTATTGCCCATTAATCCTTCAGAACCAATAATTGCAGTAGCATCATGTTTAATAAATTTTTGTACATCTTTATCAACCAAAAATGTAACTTTTATTGAGGTATCGGTAATAATCTCTACCCTATCAATTATGCCAATATTAATACCACCAAACCTCACATTGTTTCCAACCTGAAGACCGTTAACATTTTTAAATATAGCGTTAAGGTTAATTACCTTATTAAACAGCTGTTTTTGCTCACCCACATAGTAAATTCCTACTAAAAATAAAAGCAGACCTAATGACACAAATACGCCTAACCTTATTTTATTACTTGTTTCTTTTTTCATCTTTTTGTTTGATTAATTTTTTATTCAAAAAATGCCCTAACCCAATCTTCCTTCGAGTTTTTTAATTCTTCGTATGTACCTTCAGCTTCAAAAGCACCCTCATTTATAATAACCATTTTGTTAGCTGTAATTCTTGCACATTCCATATCATGTGTAATTATAATAGATGCCGTTTTATACTTTTTTTGAATATCGATAATAAGCTTACTTATTTCTCGAGAGGTAATAGAATCCAAACCAGTTGTTGGTTCATCATACAATATAATATCCGGCTTAAGAATAAGTGTTCTGGCTAATCCTAAACGTTTACGCATACCACCAGAAAGTTCCGAAGGCATTCTATCAATTACATCACTTAAACCCACATTTTCTAATGCTTCTTCTACCAATGCATTTAACTCATCTTTTGATTCAAACTTGGTATATCTCATCGGAAATTCAAGGTTTTCTCTTACCGTCATCGAATCATATAATGCGCCACTCTGAAACAAAAATCCAACTTTTTTTCTTACCTCATTTAGTTCCTTTGCGCTTAGTTTTAGTATATCCTTATCCAATACTTTTATGCTACCTTCATCAGGTTCAATTAAACCAATAATGCATTTTATCATTACTGATTTTCCGCTACCTGATTTTCCAAGCACAACAATATTTTCTCCTTTGGTAAGTGATAGGTTTATATTTTTTAAAACATCCTTATCTCCAAAAGATTTTTTAAGTCCACTAATTTCTAACACAACTTCATTTGTTGCTTGCTTTTGCATTGGAATAGTTAAATTCTCTTGTTCTTCCGCCATCATATTATTGTCCTAATATTAAACTAGTAACTTGTACTGCAAGCATATCCAAAATAAAAATCATAAGCGAAGATGCAACAACCGCAGCATTTGCGGCCAGCCCCACTCCTACAGTTCCTTTGTTTGAATAATATCCTTTATGACATGCAACTACACCTATTGTAAATCCAAATAGCAGCGACTTAATAATAGAAGGAAAAACATCAGAGAACTCAACTTGTTGGAATGTTTGCGTAAAAAAAAGTATTAAGCTAATATCACCTTTAATGTTTGCTCCAATGTATGATCCAAATATGCCAATTGCATCCGAAAAAATAACTAAAATTGGAACCATTAAAGTAGTTGCAATTACCCTAGTAGTAATAACAAACTTAAATGGATTTATACCCGAAACTTCCATCGCATCAATTTGTTCAGTTACTTTCATTGATGCTAACTCAGCACCAATGCTTGAACCTACTTTTCCGGCACAAATTAATGCGGTAATTACAGGTCCAATTTCTCTGATAATAGAAACACCTATCATTGCAGGCAACCACGATTCAGCTCCAAATTCTACCAAGGTTGGTCGAGATTGAATGGTAAGTACCAAACCCATAATAAACCCTGTTGTAGCTATTAGTGAAAAAGATTTGTAGCCAATAATGTAGCATTGTTTTGCAATCTCCGAAAACTCATAAGGTGGTGAAACAGCTTCTTTAAAAACACGGAAGATAAACATTGTAATGTCTGCCACGTTAATAAAAAAAAGTTTCAAATAATTATGATAAATCGAGTTTAAGACACCCATATTTAGACTGTTCTGTAATTTATTTTCTTGATGATTAGACATAATTATTTTTTAAGTGCTATGATTTACTCTACTTCTTTTCCGCCTCTTTTAAACGGATTATGAAGTGCATCTTCTTTAAAAAATTGCATAAACGTAAATGAGATAAGTAATCCCGCAATACCACCCTCCATTGCAACTGCTATAGCTGCTGTATATGGTGTAAGGTATTTTCCCATCATTGATGCATTGCTTAATAGCATTGGCAATAACTCAGGGTTTATACTTTGCAAATATATATAGATAAATATTGCAAATACTACTGAGCTTAATAACGAACTAAGGCATCCAAGTGCTAATCCTTGCAAATACGTAAACCCACTTTTTAAATTAGATTTATATAATTTAATACTTCCTGCAATAACTATAATTTGAATGATAAAATTTACCGCTCTATATTTAGGAATTGCAACAAGATCAAAATGCTCCATTATTAAAAAGTAAACAATATAACTCGCAAGCAATACAAATGATGTTACTAATGCGAATTTCTGCAACCCAATATTTTTTATTTGTGCAGTGCCCAGTTTGTTATCTGTATAGTCCATAGTAATGAGGAATTAAATATACAATGTTGTGGAATTTGTGTCCCAACTAAAAAAGAATAATTAGTAAAATAACTATCAAAATTAATGCGCCAGTAGAAAGATAAACACCTCCTGATACACCTGGATTTGTTAGCTTTTTACGGATGGCTTGCAACTCACTTTTTAACTCATGCTTTTCTGTTTTGTTCAGTGTATTTAGCTTAATTGTATTAATCTCATACACCCTATTAACAAGTAAATTGGCCTCTTGCTGAGATAATACATGGTTTGTAGCTGCAGTAGTTTGGGTAGGTGCAGCTTTAGTTGATGCAGTGTTTGCGTTGCTAATTGTTGCATTTAGCGCGATCAAGCCACAAAATGCTAGTTTTATTAGTGCTTTCATTTTATTAGTGATTAATTACTTTTAATTAAGCAAATACATTACCACAAGTTTATCAGCCAAATTTATTGGTAAGGAACCAACTCTGGTTTTCCAATACCATAGTCTCTTGGCTTTATTTGATAATTGCTAATTGGATTAAATCTTAAAAGATAACTTTCATTGCCGGGCACATAAGGATAAATGCCAATAGAAACTTCAAAAGTATTGGCTACTAAATATTCATTTCTAATTAATAAACCTAAAGCATAAGCCTGATAGGTGAAACCAGTTAGCAAATCATTTATAGTATTTCCGCTGCGTGCCAACCCACACATTAATACTGGCGCAAACCTAAATCCTAAAAGTTGATAAGGTGTATACATTACCATTTTAAGGTTAAGAATCATTTTGCTTTTATCCGAAACCAAATCACTAGAATAGCCGTACATCTGCGCTCCATTAATGTTTACAGACTCATATGGTAATCTATTTATACCTTGTGTATACTGCAATAAGCCATATTGCCTAAACGACCAATTTCCAAAATAAAGCAAATCTGTAAAGTAATTAATATCGGTATTTAGAACACCCAAACCCATAAATGTTTTATTATAAAATGTTCCATAACTTATACCTGCTGATAAATATCCAATATTATCATAATGCCTTCCTGCTGCAAGTTTTAATCCGCCATAATACCTGGTAGCATTAGCTTCCTTATTTAAAAATCCTTGTACATATTCAATTGAAAAACCTTCTGGAATATCTTCATTTGCACCAAAACGAAACAGGTTACGATCCTTATAATATTTCCTTTTTGAAAACCCAATATTGTTTAGCACCATTGTTTGATTACTATTAATGCGGTAGCTATCAATAATAAACGAAGGCCGTTCCAAGTAATTTACATTATAATATCTTAACCCAACTCCGTAATTCGAACTACGTTTATTAATTGAAGCACTTTTTTTATTGGTAACAGGAAAATTTTTCGCAACCCAAACATCTTCAATTTGATTGTTTACAGGATATGAAATAACGGGCTCGTTAGGTGTAGCATTATTTTGCAAAAAAGACATACGCGTATAACTGCGCATATAACTTGCCCCGCCTGCCCACTTTGCCAACGATGAATAAAAAGGCCTATCAATAGCCACACCCCATTGGTTAATTGTAGAGGATGAAGAATAAAATAACGAACTATTGATAAAAGTTTTTCCTGTATTAAATATAGTATATTTTCCTGCTGTGCTTATGCTTTGATTTGCATTGTGTAAAGTTATATCTTCTTCAATTTGATGGCCTAGCCCAAATAGATTTCGTTCTACAATTTTAATATTTGGATTAGTAGGGTCGAATGAACTCCATACGAGAGTGGTCCACTTATCTTGAACAACTACTGTAATGTCTACACTATCACTATTGTGTGCTGATTTAACAATTGAAGCATAAATACGTGCATCATTCACATATGGGTAAACTCTTAACAAACGTTCCGACTCGCTTATTTCTAAAGGATCTAAAGGTTTATTGGGTTTAAATAATAAAATATTTTTGAGGGTTTGTTTTCGGGTATTTACGTGATATGAATTTCCAAATTTCTCCAATTTATTTGGGGTATAATTTAAGGTATCATCTACCGATTGGCCAAAAGGATCGAGCGAAACAACCCTAATATTTCTTACTATTTTATCACGATAGGCAAAAAAAGCATTCTCCTTTGTATTATCCTTAACCGGTACAATCGTATCATTTATGCGAATTGGGTCTCTAAAAATTCCATCATAAATCCATCGGGTAATTTTATGTTTTTGAGATTTTTGCTGAAGCCTATAATACACATTAGTTGTATCAGGTTGCTGAGAAAAAACATCATAAGAAAAAAGCAAAATAATTGCCAGAATCAAATACAGATATGTGTTAATTTTTCTCAATATAATGGTGATCGGGTAATCTTACTAAGTAATCATTGTACCAAAAGTAATTCTAATTACTGCTTGTGGTTACAATTGGTAAAATATAAAATTGTTCAATTTCATTTATGCTTTACTCATCTTGTAATTTATTATAATTAGTAGTGTGTAAATCATGCACAATTTTTCCGCAAGATGTGGCTTTTATTTCACGAGCAAAACAACAACAAAAATACGTAAACCATTGGCAATTAAAGTATAATAAAAATGGTACACTTTTGCTACTTAGTTTGTTTTTAATTTTTAACTTTTAATTAATAATATTATGCAAACCGACAAAAATTTCAATCCGCAAAACACAAATCGAAATGAAGAAAACAATCAAAAAAATCCTTCATTAACAAATCAGCCTAATCAAGAAACTAGTAAAAAATCTGAAAATGAATCTTGGAAAAACCCAGATCCAACTTCACCTGAAAAAAGACAGGAAATTTATGCCAGCAAAGAAGATCAGTCTAATGAGCGTGGAAATAATCCTGATAGAACCGATTTAAATAAAGCAGACATCGATCGTGATTCAAAATCACAACGCAATGAAAATCGCACCAGAAATGATAATCAAATCCAGGACTCAAAAAATGATGATGAAACTAGGCGTTAATCAATGCAACACCATCAAATTACCTTAAACATTTTAAATGTTAATTAAAGGCCATTATTTTATAAAATAATGGCCTTTAAATTTTAGGTGCCATGATAACTTATTCTGTATTTGATTATCATAATTAACCTAATAGTTATACCCTATTAAATCTAAAAAGTGCTAAATCTTTATTTGATTTACCTTTTATTTGATCACAAATAAGCCTAGCGGCTATGCTGCTAAATGTTATGCCATTGCCACCAAAACCTAAAGCAAAATAAGTATGTGGATGTTTATCATAAGTACCAATAAATGGCAATGCATCTTTTGTGGTTCCAAAGGTACCTGCCCAACTAAATTCGGGAGTCATTGGTATGTTTGGAAATAGTTTTTTAAAATCATTTGTCAATTGAGTTGCTTTTTGTTTTAGTTGCTTATCTCTCTTAACAGGATTATAAAAATCTTCATCTCTGCCACCAATAATTATTCTTCTATCGTTTGTGGTTCTAATATATAAATACGGATCGGCAGTATTCCATAATAATGCATTCTCTTTCCAAAAAGTAAAGTCTTGGTTATAACTTTCTGAAGCAATAACGTAAGTGGCATTAAGTTTCACAATCTTTTTATCGATAAAGTGTTTAATCTCATATCCAGTAGCATTAACTACATTCTTTGCGGTTATTATCATTCCATCAGCAGTTGTTAATTTTACACTCTTAGAGTTATATGCTATTTCCGAAACCAATGTTCTATCATAAACCAAGCAGCCATTTTTTATATTATGTTGGTGCAATTTATGGGTGAGCGAATAAGCATCAACACTTGCTCCTTTACTAGAACAGATTGCCAAAGGGGATTTAAAACCATACTGCTTTTGTATCTCCTTATCGCCTAATAAATTCACTTCAAAGCCAGCCGCTTTTCTTGCAGCAAATTCATTTCTCAATAATAATTCGTCCTTTTTATAAGCCGCAAAGTATAAACTTTCCTTTTCTTCAAATCCGTTATAGCCAATATCCTTAGATAATTCTTTCAAGGTATCAATTGCATTCCCACATAACACATATGCACGTTCGGCCTTCTGTTTTCCTATCAACTTGCTCAATTCAAATAAAGGCATATCCAACTCGTATTGCAGCAATGAGGTACTTGCACATGTACTTCCTAAACCAATTGTTCTTCCATCTACAACAGCACAGTTTATTCCTGCCTTTGTTAATTCAAATGCACACAAAGCTCCAGTAATTCCACCACCAATAATTACTACGTCAACCTTTAAGTTTTCAGCAAGTTTTGGATAGTTAAACGGTAAACCATTTTTAATAAGCCATAATGGAAATCCACTTTTTAAATCCATGATATTTATAATTAAAAAAAAGTTAGGCATCACAAAGGACACCTAACTTTTAAAAGAGAAAAAACAATTCTTATTTGATTTTATCTTTTATCCCCATAGCCATTTCAAGATGTGCTCTTAATGGTGATAAAGCGTTACTAAATAGATTTCTTATTTCTGGAACATTAGCTTTGTCAGCCGCTTTCTCTGATAACTTAATAGCTTTTTCATGGTCGGCAATTATCTTATCCAAATAAGTTTTATCTAAATCTAGTCCTTTTTTATCTCCCAAATCAGTAATTTCTTTCAATTGTTCATCGGTAAGTTGATCTTGTAATGAAACTTGATTTGCACTTGCGGTAGATTTTATCAACTCATTTTGTTTTGCATGAGATTCAATCATTTTTGATGCAAGTTCTTTTACATCGTCTCTTACTGCTTTTTGTTTTGCATGTTGCGATAATTCTATTTCGTACAAACCAATGCTGTATGCATCTACTAAATATTGAGCGTCATTCTCAGCTTCTTTATTTTCAAACTTTGCATCATTGTGTTCTTCAGCAATTTCTTTAGCATCGTTTTTTTGCGGACCACTTCCACATGAAGAAAGAACTAGTAATACAATCATAATTGCCCAGGTAATTCCAATTATGCCAAATGTGCGTTTTGTTGTTAAAATGTTGTTCATAATGATGGTTGTTTAAGTTAGTGATAAATTTATTTTTTATTATTTTATTGTTATTTTCTATCATAAAATATAATGCCAATTCTGTATTTAATTTCTAGGCAAGTGAATAAGACACCTATAAAAACTAAAGCTTACAAACTATTTTTTAATACTTATATTAGTTTGCATCAGTAAATATTGACTATTTTATTCATCAACATTGGGTATATTTTACACAGTATGCATGTGGTACAGTTGTTAAATAAAATACAGACTAATGTACTAAATTTAATTTTATGGCCATTTGCTGTATAATATTGCCAATAGAAAAACTACGGTTATTTTTTCTATGTAAATAATCATTTAAAGTACTAGCATTATTACTTCCTGTTTCTAAAATAGCATTGTATAATTCAGCTGGAGTAACGCCTAACTTTTTAGTCCAGTAGATAATTTCTTTTGTGTCACAGGGATCAATGTACATTTGCGCTCTCATAGTAGTATTTTTATATCATTAACAAATCCAGTTACAATAATTAATTGATTTTTAAAGAGTGGTTATCATTTTACTAATCCTACTAACTTCTTAATTTTTCTGTGTCGACTAAAAAATGCAGCTTTTACTGGCATTACATTTCCTAGTAAATATCCATAGGGTTTTAAGTTTGGTATCCTATCAAAAATAATTTTTGCAACCGCTAATAGTGGAATTGATAAAAACATACCGGATACGCCCCATAAACTTCCACCTATAATTACAATGATTACTGAAACTAATGCATTTAACTTAACACGTGAAGCAACAACTTTTGGAACCACAATATTATTATCAATAAATTGAGCAAATACATAAACCAAAATTACAAATAAACCATAAATAGGTTCTTTAGTTATCAATGCCATTGTAAATGGAAAAATTGTAGCTATAATAATTCCAATATAAGGAATGATGTTAAGTAAGGCGCCAATAACGGCCCATAATATTGCATAATCTATCCCTAATATTAATAGTCCTGCTGCATTAATTATTGTTAAAATCACAGCCTCTATCATCAAACCAGAAAGATAACTTTGCATTACAGATTTAGTTTCATTAATAATATCTTTTGTTACGGTGTGTTTATGTTCAGGTATTACTTTTTGAATGAAAACAATAAACAACGGTTCGTAATACATTATCATAATTGTATAGACTGGCAGTAGCACCAAAAAGCCTACAAACCCTGTTAACGAGCTAAGCGTATTGCCAATATAAGAACCGCTATCCTTTAAAAAATCTCCTTTTAAATCAGAAAGCCATTGTTGAATATTTCCTGTTTTGATATGAAAAGTATCAGAAGTCCATTTAATTCCATCAACCATTAATGCACCTAACTTTTTTTCTAGTTGTGGCAATGATTCAGAAAAGGAAGCAATTTGCATAGAAAGAAAATAAAACAGTCCACTAATGGTAACTATTGTAATAAAAATTACAATAAAAATCGCCAAAGTTCTAGGTACTTTTTTGCGCACTAAAAATACCACTACCGGGTTAAGTAATATTGCAAAAAATGCTGCAAAAATTATTGGGATAATAATGTCAGCCCCAATAAACAATAATAATCCTACAACATATAGGGTTATTAATATGCAAGTAAATTTAAACAGCTTTGTTTGTGTGATGGATTGTTGCATAAAGGCGTTTTTGAAATTTAGTATATAGATATATTAAAAGAAAAGTATAATTAACACTTTTCTTCGTGTGCCTTTTTATTAATCTCTTCTACCTCTACAATAAATTTTCCAATTTCAGGATCTGCATACGCACCGTAAGCATCTACAATTAATCCCATTTTTCCATCATGCGTTTCAATTGCATACACTATTGCACTATCGCTCGGATCACTTTCTCCCTCAAACCTATAAAAACTGCAAATCTTAACTTGACTTGTTAAGTATTCATTATCGCAATCAATACAGCAAAGCTTATTTTCTTTAATTTTAAATTCTTCTTTGTATCCATCTTCTTTAAGTTTGTTCATACAAGATGAAAGTGTTTTCATGTGTGTTTTTTCTGAGTTTTCCATAATTGTTTTTATTGTTCAACATTAGAAAACCGTGCCAATAAATTTCATCAATATTATGTAGAAGTGCAATTAAACATTTGGGGGAAAGAATCTACAATTGCGAAAAAAAATCATCAGAATTTGTTTGTTGTAAATAATCTAAATCTATTTACAATAATCTAAATCATCAATGTTTAAAGAGCTTTGGGCAAAATATTCAATTAAGGTATGGTTTTGTGATAGTAAAGGTAACACAATAAAAAAATACATCATGAAAACATTCTTACTAAAATCAAATCAGACTTTACGTTATGTAAAGAACAGTTCTCTGCTTATAGCTGCAATGGGAATATCTCTTTTTTCGAACGCACAAACTTGGGGCACACAAAGTTCAGGCATCGCTGATAATATCAATGGGCTTGCATTTTCTAAATCAAGTAATATTGGTTTTGCAGTTGCCGCAGGTGGAAGAATTTTAAAAACGGCAAGTGGAGGCATTTCTTGGAGTTTAGTTAACTCTGGAACTGTTAACAATTTAAATGCGATTGCTTTCGCAAACAATATGTTAGATACAGGATATATAGTTGGTGATAGCGGAACCGTATTAATGACTAATAATGGCGGCTCGAGCTGGAATGCAATTACTAGTGGAACCACAGCTAAACTTAATGATGTATGCATTAAAGATGGTGAAGGATTTATTGTTGGAGACAATGGGGTAATTTTACATGTTTCGGGTACAACCATAAATACACTTAGCTCTAATACTACTAACAATTTGCTTGGCGTACACATGTTAAATAAAACAACTGCTGTAGCTGTTGGTGGTGGTATTCTTAGTTCAACTTTATTGGCTACATATAATTCAGGTGCTGTTTGGAGTCCTATTTCTACTGGATCTTTATCACAACTAAATGATGCCTATTTTGTAAATGATTCTACTGCTTATGTTGTAGGAAATTCAGGAACAATTCTTAAAACCACAAACTCTGGTTCAAGCTGGACTTCTCAAACCTCTGGCTCAATATCAAACATAAACGCAATTTGTTTTATAGGTACTGATACTGGTTTTATAGCTGGTGCAAGTGGTGCCATTTTAAAAACAGTTAATGGCGGTACATCATGGAGCACATTAACAAGTGGCACTACTAACGATTTAAACGATATTGCATTTGTTGATGCATATAAAGGTTATGCAAGTGGCAATGCTGGTACTATAATTAAAACCTGCCCAACTGCAATGTTTGATATGTCGCCAAATGATAGTGTATGTGTTAATAGTAATTTAGATTTTGTTAATACCAGCAAAAATAGCAATTCGTATACTTGGTTAAAAAATGGAGATACTGTAAGCACAAGTATGAATTATTCATTTATGTTTGATTCTGCAGGAAGTTATACCATAACTTTAATTGCAGATAATGGAACATGCACAAACACAATTTCGCATTTAGTTAGAGTTGCAGCTGCGCCTAATGTAGATTTAGGTCCTGATACTACAATTTGCCACACATGTACCATAGTTTTAGACGCAGGTAATATTGGTTCTACTTACAAATGGTACAGAGAAGGAGTAGCAACAGGAATTGTAACAAGAACAAATACTGTTGGTGTAGAGGGTACTTATAGTGTAGAAGTAACAAGTGGTTTTGGTTGTATGTCTACCGATTCGATAGTAATTAGTTATAACACTGGATTAGCTGATGTTGCTGGAAACATAAATGGGTTATTAATTTATCCTAATGCCAACAATAAAGTATTTAATATTGATTTTACTGTAAATCAAAAAACTAATACTACTGTTACAATTACAAACATAATTGGCGAGGTAGTTTATTCAGAAAACTTAAATGATTTTTCTGGAAAATATACTAAACAAATTTCATTAGAGTCATCTTCATCAGGTGTGTACTTTGTGAAAGTACAAAGCGGTGAAAGTGCTGAAACAATGAAAGTGATTACCTACTAAAAATAAAGTAAAATAGTTTATCTATCTATCAACGAGGACTTGCACATCTGTGCAAGTCCTCGTTTTATTATATACTTAGCATGAAAAAAATTTAATGTTGTTTGTGACTTTATTTCTTTATAATTGATAAAGTTTTAAAATTCGGAACAAGCAAAGATGAGTACTACTCAAAACCCAATTATTAAGAAATTAATAATTACAGATGACGACCTTGATGATCAGATTCTACTAAAAGAAGCTATAGAAGATTTTGAATACGTACCTGCAATCAGCATTTTATCTGATGGCTGCCAACTTATTGCAGCGCTCCAAAACGATACACAACCAGACTTAGTATTATTAGATTTAAATATGCCAAATAAAAATGGCATTGATTGCTTAATGGAAATTCGAGCAAATAAGGCATTTAACCAACTTCCCATTATTATCTTCTCCACCTCAAAAGATGCTCATGATATTGATGCTGCTTATGAAAATGGAGCTAACTTGTTTTTTTCTAAACCATGCACATTCACGGGATTAAAGAAACTACTACATTCCATTTTAAGTATAAATTGGGAAATATTTTTTAATCAAAAGCCAACAAAAGAAGAATTTTCTGAAATAGCCCATAAGGGAGAATACGCTACCAATAAGTCATCAACGTAATTTCTATTATAATCCTATATTAGGCTTATTTACACGAGCTGCTTAATACTTTATTAAGCAGCTTTTTTTATGCACTTTACTCAAATAAAATTTTGTTTGGTGGTATAGTTATTGAATTATCTCAAAGAGAAAATTAATGGTATGAACGCAAAAAACCAACATACTTTAAGTTACCTCATAAGTATTGATATAAACAGCTTGCATAATATGCAAATTCAGGTTAATCAATCAATAGTTGCTAGCAATTGCCATATCAATACATTAAAAATACCTGAAATTAGAAGAGAAAAAAAATACCACAATAGATGGTTTTATATAAAAGCATAGCTCAGCATAAAGTTACCTAAAATGTAGAATAAAAGTCTCATTAATAATTAACAATAAACAACACTAAAAACGTAAATCTTAATCAATATTTTTTATCCAAATTTTTAACTAAACAACTTAATATTATGAAAAACATTTTAACTTACTTAGTTCTTGTAACCATATGTTTACAAGCTAATGCCCAAGAAGAAAAAAGAGGATATCTATCCATCGGCCTTGGTCCTTCTATTCCACTTTCTGATTTTGCAAGTACTAGCACGGGAAATGATGATGCGGGTTATGCATTAAATGGTGGAAATTTAAATTTAACATTTGCATACAGGATTGGTAGTAATTTAGGTGTTACAGGTATGCTAACAGGTACAAGCAATCCTGTTAATGTAACTGCACTTGCACAAGATTTTAAGGAAAACTACCCAAGTGCCGACTGGGAAATAACAGCAGATCGTTGGAAAATTGGCGGATTAATGGTGGGTGGATTTGGTACATTTCCTATTACCGAACGTTTTACTTTTGATGTAAGGCTACTTGCTGGTGTATTGCAATCAACCATGCCCAAAGTAACTGCGAAGGCAACTGCTGGTGCATTAGGAGCTTCGGCAACTCGCGAAGAAAAAATGGCTACTGCGCTTACTTTCGATTTGGGATTCTTATTTCGTTACCAAGTTGGAAACTCAATATGCTTACTTGCAGGCACCGATTTTATTGGAGCTAATCCAAAATATAATGATGTAAAAACTACTACATCATTTGGTAATTCATCTAGTGAAGATATAGACCAAGTATATAGCACCATGAATATTAATGTTGGTATTGGTATTCTATTAAAATAAACTTCAACACCAATACTATTTTTGGGTTTATAATGAGATTTATTTTACCCAAATGTGGGATGAATTCAACAGAAATTAAATAGGAACTATTGAATATGCTTGTCAAGCCAAATGGCATATAAGTTGTATTATTAATTTAAATTATTCACTTATTAAACATTAAAATTATGATTACTATATCAGACAAAGCCACAGCAGTTATTAAAGATCTTATCATTACTAACAATGATAGATACGAAGGCTACAGAACTGCAGCAGAAGAAGCCAAAGATTTGGACTTAAAAACAATGTTCACTCGTTTTAGCAATCAAAGTAACCAATTTGGTTCAGAGCTTAAAAGGTACATTACATTAGACGAATCACCGCAAGATGAAACATCCGCTTCAGGAAAAGTTTACCGCGCTTGGATGGATTTAAAAGCAGCAGTGAGCACTAATGATAGAAAAGCAGTTCTATCGTCATGTGAATTTGGAGAAGACGTAGCATTATCGGCTTATAAATCTGCTCTTGAAGAAAATGAAGTGTCAGCAGAAATTAGCATGTTAATTAGGAAGCAAAAAGAAGAAATTTTGCAAGCGCATAATACCGTAAAAGCTATGAGAGATGCTATCTAACATAGCATTAAATTATAATAAAGCGGCAGTAATAACACTGCCGCTTTTTTTATGTTAAAAAAGTAATGGTAAATTCTGTTCCAACGTTAGGTTCACTGTTTACCTCAATTTTTCCCTTATGCCACAAAATAATATTTTGGGCTGATGAAAGGCCAAGACCAGAACCTTTTACTTTAGAAGTACAAAATGGTTCAAATATTTTGTCTTTAATTTCATCTGGTATCCCTGTTCCGTTATCTTTAATTTTAATACTAACCAGGTGAGGTAACTTTTCAATATTTATATTAATTATAGGAGAATCATTTTCCTTTATAGCCTCAATAGCATTTATAATAATATTTATCAATGCAATTTTTAATTTCTCTGAATCTAGCGGAAGCCAAATAATTTGATGCGAATAATCTTCGATAACCTTTACCGACTTCAGGTTCAACCTGTCTTCAACAAGTTTAAGTGTTTCCTTTATAACGTCTATTAAATTAAGCTCTTTTAACTTCATATCACCAAACCTGGTAGAATCCATAAGATTTACAATAAGTTGATTAATGCGGTTACTATTTCTTTCAACTATTTCTATGTATGAAATAAACTCTTCGTTATCCGGAAGAAATTCTTTCATTTGTTCGGCACACAATAAAATATTGGTAAGCGGATTTTTTACTTCGTGCGCAATCATCCTTACTATCCTATCAGTACTTACAATTTTGTTAATCGTGTTTTGATAAATTTCGTTTTCTTTTGTGATTTTAGCACTGTTAGCCCGCTCAATTGCATACCTAACTGCTCTTTCAATAGATGTGGCATTAAAACTACCCTTAACAAGATAATCAGAAGCCCCAAGTTTCATCGCTTCTATATCAATATTGTTATTACCGTTACCGGTAAGTATAATTACAGGAGTATATGGATTTGCTTCTTTAACTTTTTTTAGTACCTCAATACCGCTAGTAAAACCAAGTATATAATCGGTAATCACCAAATCAAAACTTGTTTGGTTGATATGGGTAATAAAACTCTCGAAATTAATAGCCCATGTAATTTCGTATGATAAAAATGTATCAGATAAATAATCTTTGATAATCATATAATCATCTTCATCATCCTCTACTAATAATATTTTTACTAATGATTGATCTTGCATATTGGGTATTATATTAATTCGGTTATAGGTAGGTAAATATTAAATTCAGAGCCAATTCCCTCTTCGCTTTTTGTGGTGATAAACCCATGGTGGTTTTCAACAATTTTTTTGCAAATGCTCAGTCCAATTCCTGTACCTTCATATTCGCTTCTGCCATGTAATCGCTGAAAAATAACAAATATCTTTTCTTGAAATTCTTTTTTAAAACCAATTCCATTATCCTTAATCGTAATTTTATAATAGCTTTTATGTATAGAAAACTCGGGTAATTCTTCTAAATCTTCTTCATATACAGTTTTACAAGAAATTTCTATTAATGGAGTTCTACTGGGAGGTGTAAATTTAATTGCATTGCTAATTAGGTTTTGAAATAATCTAACAAGTTGAATTTTATCACCCAAAATAATAGGTAGAGAATTATGCTGAATAAAACTAGCCTGTTTATGCTCAATTTGCACTTCTAATCCATCCTTAATAATATCAAACACATCTTCAAGATTAATGGGCGAAAATGCTATATCACCTTTAGTAACTCTAGAAAATTCCAGTAAGTCATCAATTAAAATTCGCATTCTTTCGGCTGCATGTATGCTTCTATCCAAATAATCTTTAAGAGAACTATCAATCGTAGCCGAAAACTTATCAGTAATGCGATTATTGATGGTAATAATTTTGCGCAATGGCTCTTGCAAATCATGAGAAGCGATGTAAGCAAATTGCTCTAGTTCTATGTTACTTGCATCAAGTTTATTAACTTTTTCTTTTAGCAGTAATTGCGACCGTAAAAGTTTTTTCTCAATTTTTACTTTGGTTTTGTATTCGCGAATTAAAATTAAAGAAGCAGACAAAATAAAAATACTAGAAATTAGTAATGCAATAATAATTGCAAAAGTAGTGCTATCGGCCGTATGCGTAGCCGCAGCCAAACGCTTTCGCATAAGCACTTCTTCTATCTGTTTCATTTCTTTAATGTTAGATAGAATATTTTTCATCACTAGCTTATTAGCAGGGTCAACATCTATTCTTGAGTCTACCAAATCATAGTGAAGTGCTTTTAATCTTTCATCAATTAATAATGTTAATACCTTAGCCTTTTTAAGTTGTAACAGGTTATCAAATACAAGCTTTTCTAATTCTTTTGTAGTTTGTCGGAGTTCCGCACCTATTTGTTGATAGGGTTCGCCAAACGCGTTCTCTTTATAAACACTAGGTCTGCTAAATGCACTTTCAAAATCATTTACCTTAGAATAAATTTGCTCTAACTTTACAATAACTTCTGCCGAATGATTAACCCAACCAAAGGCTGTTTGATTTTTAATATTGGTATAGAATACAAAACAAAGTATTATAAATAAAATGGTGAGCGATGCCGCTATAATTAATTTTACCTGTTGAAGTTTATTAAGTTTTACCATCGTTAATTAGTGAATATATTAACCATCCTATTTCTTTTTCTTTTTAAAAGTTCGCGTGAAAAAGTTATCCTTTGGTTTCTGAATATTATTAATATTAACCGAATTATCAATATTTGGTTTTAAAGCTTCAATAAAAGCATTCTTTAAAACAGATATAATTGCCTCCCAAGTTCGTACTTCAGGACTATTAAATTTTCCTTCAATTGGAATTTTTGTACCTAACGTACCCTTAGGTTGATTTTGAAATATTTCTGCGGTACTTCCAATAAATGCTTCCCAAGTTATTTGCAACGGACTTCCTTCCTCCTTATTAAATTGTACAATATCTAAATCTTTAATCAACGGTTTTACATACCCTTTAAACTTTTGTTCTTTAGCTGCAAACTCGGTATACAAAGCCATGTTTCCTTGTTTAAGATCAAAGTTGCCATAGGCTGTGAAAAATGCATTAAGATACGTTAAATTAGTTTGGGTTAATGTTCCGTTCAAATCAAAAGTTGGAACTTTATTTAATGGATTCAATTTAACATCAACATTCAAATTGCCATCATATAAAATACTGTTCATTACAATAGAAGCAGGTAATAAGTCTTTTTTTTCTGATTGATTAGTTAATCCTTTGCCCAGAATATAAACATCTGTTAATGGAATATCAACTAATGGATTTGTATTTACATCTATGTAATGTATTTCACCATGTTCAACTAAAAATTGATTAATACGTAATGGCACAAAATCTTTTATTAAAGTTATAAAGTTGGTGGTATCTTTTTCCTTTTTTGATCCTATGGTGCTGTTTAAAGTATAGTTAATTATAGGTTTTTCAAACTCCACTTCTGCTACAATTTTCTTATCTAATAGAGCCTTCCATTCTACCGACAAGTCAATTTTAGTGCAACTAAAAAAGTTCACCCGCTCTTTACTGTTTGAATCTACTTTATCAATATAAATATTGTTCATTGTATAAGCACCTCTCATCAATGCAATATCAATATCTTGAATATGGCCATAATAACCATCAAGCTTAGCTAATTTTTGATTGGCATAATGCAAAACTACATACGGTAATGCTATCCTTGCGATAATTAACAATAGAATTAATCCTAAAAAAATTCTAAAAGTAACCCGCCTGCTGTTCGTTTTATTAATATGTGGCATATTTATAACTTTTAACTCTTTTAAAAGTAACAATCGTGCCATTTAAAACGGGAATAATAGTTGTATTAGGTAGCAAATGAAAATTAAAGAAAATACCATCTCGTATTTAAAGTTAATAAAAACTGTTGTGATAGAATCATTAGATGATAATATACTTAAACTCTCAGCAGCTTTGGCCTATTACACCATATTTTCATTAGTACCCATGCTAATTATAATAATATGGATTTCAGGAATATTTATCGACCCATTACAAGTGCAAGGCGAAGTACTTACACGTATGAACCAGATACTAGGACCTGATGCTGTAAAACAAATTAAGGAGGTAATTATTAATACAAAATTTGATCAAGGCTCTGGTTGGGCTAAGGCTTTAAGTATAATAACACTAGTACTTACAGCAACAGGAATTTTTACTGAAATACAGGATTCTATCAATACCATTTGGGGACTAAAAACTAAACCCAAAAAAGGTATTCTTAAATTAATATTTAATAGGCTTACTTCTTTTTCTTTACTGATATCAGTAGGATTTACATTAATTGTATCATTAGTAATCAACGCTTTAATATCTGGCATAACCAATAAAGTGCAATACTATTTTCCTGATATTCCTGTATTTTTCTTCTACGGAATTAATCAAATAATCATATTTACTGTGCTTACATTTCTATTTGCTACAATATTTAAAGTATTACCCGATGCTAAAATTAAATGGAGAGATGTATTAATGGGAGCTATAATAACTGCAATATTATTTATGGGTGGCAAATATCTAATTGGATTTTATTTAGAAGAAAACGCAACAATAACAGCATATGGTTCAGCTGGTTCAGTAATAGTTATTTTATTATGGGTTTACTTCTCTGCTGTAATATTATTTTTTGGGGCCGAGTTTACACAAGCTTATCTTAAACTAAAAGGCAGAAACATTGAGCCAAACCAATATGCAATTTGGGTTGATGAAAAAGCAATTCCAATAAGTTCGAATACTGAGGTGGGAAAGGAAAATATTCCACAATAATGTGGGATAATTTCCCCAATAAAAAATCTTGATACCCACAAAACACTATGTTGAACCACATATTTGAAATGGCACAGTAATTTCAATAATAGTTTATCTAAAACAACATACAATTATGAATAACTTACTTTACACAATTGCCGTAATCTTAGTAATATTTTGGGCAATAGGCTTCTTCGCTTATAGCGTTGGAAGTATCATCCATCTTCTACTTGTTATAGCTGTAATAGCAGTTATATTACGTTTAATAAGAGGAAACAATCCTGTTTAACAGGATTACAATTATTCAATTCATTTAAATTATTCATTTTTAAAATAACAACATCATGAACGATTCATTAAAAACAACACTAGCATTTTTAGGCGGAGCAGCAATTGGAGCAGCATTAGGTATTTTACTAGCGCCACAAAAAGGAAAAGATACACGCAAAAAAATTCTTTCTAAAGCACAAGAATTAGCCGATGGTGTAACGGATGCTGCAAAAGAAAAATACAATGAACTTCTTCAGAAAAAAGACGAGTTATTGGCTCAAGCAGAAGAGGAAGTTGCAGCAGTAGCAAAACGTAAATCTTAAAAATTTAACTTATGAAAACGCAAAACGAATATTCTGAAGAACCTGCTGAATTATTTGAAGAATTTACGCATCAATTTAAATCGTATGTCAATACGCTTTATGAGTTGTACTTATTCAAAACTGTTCAGAAAATTTCTTCAGGGGTTTCTACAATTTTAGTTCTAGTTATTGTTACTGTATTAACCTTATTTTTACTTGCATTTGCAAGCATAGGTACAGCACTTTGGCTTAATGAGTTGTTAGAAAATTCGTTTTACGGATTCTTTATTGTAGCCGGTTTCTATGCATTATTAGTTTTAGTAATTTATGCATTACGAAAAAAAGGAATTAGGAGATCAATACAAAACACAATTGTTAGTGAACTACTTAACGACTAAAAAAATTACCCATTATGCGCTTAAATATAATTAAACCAAGACATATAACCTCATCAGTTGATTTAAAAAATCAAATTGATCGGTTAGCAGAACTTAAGGAAGTGCAAGAAGAGTTGTTAAAAGAAAATATCAAGTCTATTTCGCATTCACTTCAACCAGGAAATTTATTAAAGAGGGTGATACATAAATTTGATGATGATGGCAAGTTAAGTAACAATACACTTAAGGCTTCGCTAAGTTTGGGCACTAATTTTTTATTAGATAAAATAATACTGGGCAAAGGTTTTGGAATTAAAAGCTATTTTTTAAATATTGCTTTAAAAAAAGCAGCTTCATTTTTAATAAGCTTAAAAAAATCATCAACAACTGAAAGGTAATTAAAATTTACCTTTCGGGTTTTTATTTTGATAAATACATAGACGACATGACAGAAATTAAAAAAGTACTTGTGATAAATGATGAAGATGATACTAATCTGTTAATGTCGAAAGTGTTAAAAACCAGAGGCTATAAGATAGAAAATGCTAGTGAATTAAAAGAAGGCAAGATTCTATTTGAAAGTTTTAAACCTGATCTTCTTTTCTTAGATATTAATCTTCCTGATGGCAATGGATTAACACAAATTGGTTATTTTAAAAAGCTTTTTCCACTCATTAAAATTTGTATGATAAGCGCCAATGAAGATATATATAAAGCTTTTGATTATAATGCAGATGGATTTTTAGTTAAGCCTTTCTCTTTGGGGCAAATTATTGAAAAAACAAGAGAGTTAATTGGATAAAATATGCATAAAATACTTGTTATAGATGATGATATTGACATCTGTCACTTACTTGATAGATTTCTTACTAAGAATGGATTTTCAGTTCAGGTATCTTATTCTAAAGAAAATGCATTTTCATTAATTGACCTTAACGATTACGATGTTGTGTTATCTGATTTTAGATTAGGAAATACGGATGGAAGAGAAATTCTTAAGAAAGTAAAAGCTAAAAATGCATCAACCCAAGTAATTATTATTACTGGATATTCAGACATAAAAGTAGCTGTAGAAGTAATGAAACAAGGTGCGTTTGATTATATTACCACACCACTTTTACC